>JACMMQ010000113.1 GCA_014378955.1 Clostridia bacterium | reverse complement strand
GGCATCGGTGCCGATGCTTTCCGCTCTGTCCCATAAGTATTGTCTGTATTTTTCATCCATCACAGTTTCTGAAAAAAGAACATTGTCCACCACCGCATTGATATACAGCCCAGTGCCGCCCACCAAAAATGGTAAATTCTCACGTGCTATGATATTATCAATCGCGCTAAATGCCATTTGCTGATAACGTGCGACGTTGAACGCCTCTTTGGGGTCTATCGCATCCATCAAAAAATGCGGGATGCCCTGTTGCTCTCCTAAACTCGGCTTGGCTGTGCCGATGTCCATATGCCTGTACACCTGCATAGAATCAGCCGATACAATTTCACCGTTTAATTTTTTTGCCAGCGCAACGGATAGCGCCGTTTTACCGCTTGCGGTGGGTCCTATAATCACACCTAATGTTTTATCCATTTACATCACTCTTTTAAATTCTTTCTCAATTTGATATTTGGTAAGCGACAGCATAATTGGTCGTCCGTGCGGACAGGTGTTGATATTGGGCATTGCGAATAAATCCTGCACCAATTGTGCCATTTCCGTGCCATGCAACTGACGATTTGCCTTGACCGCCGCTTTGCAAGCGATGGTGTAAAGCATTGCCAATTCCGTTTGTGTGGTGAGTGCTTGGCTATTCGCCATGAATGCTGACACCAATTCACACACAAGCGTTTTGAGTGCCTCTTCCTGTAAAGGAATGGGCGTCTGTCGCACGATAATGCTATGGTTGCCAAATTCCTCTAGTTCAAACCCCATTTGCGAAAATACCTGCAAGTTGTCCTGCACGACGCCAAATTCCTCAGCGGACAAGTCCACTACCACAGGCACTAGCATAAGCTGTGACACGATGGCACGTGTTTGGTAACTTTTCACTAGCTTCTCATAAATCAACCGCTCATGCCCTGCGTGCTGGTCAATTAAAAGCATTTCGCCTGCTCGCTCAATAATCACATACGTTTCAAATACCTGTCCTACAATGCGATAGGGCGGTGCTTGCGTTTCGTCTAATATTTCAACCGTTGGACCATACGGTGTTTGTGTTTCTTGCACGACGTCCTTAATGGGTTGAATGACTTCCTCCACTATGTATTGTAAAGGCGGTTGCGGTGGCACTTCATAATGCGCTTGCACCTCTTGTACTGCATAGTTTATCGTTGGTTTGGGTGCTACTTGTGGTGCTGGGGCTTGATACGATTGCTTAAATGCCTGCTGTACCCATGTACCCTCCGCCACTGCTTGTAAAAAGGTAGGGCGCTTAACCGTCATTTCTGGAATGACCTGCACTATCTGCATGGCACTTTTGATTGCCCAAAATACCGCTTGATACACCTTTCTTTCCTCTGAAAATTTCACTTCCATCTTGGTTGGGTGTACATTGACGTCTACGAGCATCGGGTTGATCGCTAGCTGTAGGACAAAGGCAGGAAATCGCCCGACCGTCAACATATTGCGATACGCCTCCTCCACCGCCATCGAGATGGTACGACTGCGTACGATACGCCCATTGATGTAAATATTTTGAAAGGTGCGATTTGCCCGTGCCGCATCGGTCTTGCCTGTCAAGCCTGTGACGTGAATGCCGTCCTGCTTGCTGTCTATCGGGAGCATTGCGTGCCGAAATGCACTGCCCCACACATTCACCAAGCCGTTTAGCAAAGCACCATCGCCATTTGAAAAGTACATTTCCTTGCCATTATTTAAAAATCGAAAGGATACGTGTGGATTGCCTAGCATAAGCTTTCCCACCACATCCGCAACTACCCCTGCTTCGGTGGCATCCTTTTTCAAAAATTTCATACGTGCTGGGGTGTTGTAAAATAGATTTTTCACCACAATGGTCGTGCCGTTTGGACAGCCTACCCCTTCGTTTTTGAGCGTTTTGCCGCCCTCTAGAATGACGTGTGCACCACATTCACTGTCCGCTGTTTTGGTAAACAGCTCCACATGCGACACCGCTGCAATGGACGACAACGCCTCGCCACGAAAGCCTAGTGATGCAATTTGCTCAAGGTCACTTGCGGTGGCTATTTTACTGGTCGCATGCCGTTCAAAAGCGAGTGAAGCCTCAATGGGTGGAATGCCACAGCCATCATCGGTCACACGCATGAGCGAGATGCCCCCATTTTTGATTTCCACCGTAATGTGTGTCGCTCCTGCATCCAAGGAATTCTCTATAAGCTCCTTGATGACAGATGCGGGGCGCTCCACGACCTCACCAGCGGCAATCATATTTGCAATTTTCATGTCTAGCAAGCAAATTGGCTTCATGAAATCGTTTCCTTTGCTTTTTGTTGTAGTTGATACAATAAATTCAATGCCTCAATGGGTGTAAGGGTTGATAGCTCCAGTTGCTTGAGCTGTTCAATGATGGTTTTAGCCCCCATGTCAAACAAGTCTGTCTGCCCTGTTTCCTCTAGCACCAAACGACCTGATTGTGTGGACAATGGCTGTACATAGCTTGTTTTGTTGATGTCTGCCTGCTCGAGTGATTGTAAAATTTGCTTGGCACGCTTAATGACCACCTCTGGCACGCCTGCCAACTTCGCAACCTCGATGCCATAGCTATCGTCTGCGCCACCACGCATAATTTTTCGCAAAAAGGTAATGTCATCGCCACGCTTTTTCACCGCAACGCAATAGTTTTTCACGCCGTTTAGCTTGTCCTCTAATTCGGTCAATTCATGATAATGGGTGGCAAATAACGTTTTCGCCCCCATTTTTTTGATATCCGCAATGTATTCAATCACTGCCCACGCCATGGATAAGCCGTCATACGTGCTTGTCCCTCTGCCCATTTCGTCCAAAATCAAAAGGCTAGAACGTGTGGCATTGTTTAAAATGTTTGCGACCTCAATCATTTCCACCATAAAGGTACTTTGCCCCGATGCCAAATCGTCCGATGCGCCCACACGTGTAAAAATGCGATCGACAATGCCGATGTGTGCGGCCTTTGCAGGTACAAAGCTACCGATTTGCGCCATGAGCACAATCAGTGCCACCTGTCGCATGTAGGTGGATTTCCCTGCCATGTTTGGACCTGTGATGATGGACAAGCGATTGTCCCCACCGTCTAAGGTTGTATCGTTCGGCACAAACAGCGATGTCGTAAGCATTTGCTCCACCACTGGATGTCGTCCGTCTGTAATGTTGAGTTTATCTGACATGTCCACATGTGGCTTTGCATAATTGTCTTTGCTCGCCACCTCTGCAAAGCTTGTAAGCACGTCAACCGTTGCGATATTTTTTGCACTGTCTTGAATGCGTCTCATTTGCAGGGCGATTTTATCCCGTATTTGACAAAAAAGCGTGTATTCTAGCTGTACTAGTTTTTCCTCTGCCCCTAAAACGGTGTCCTCTATTTCCTTGAGTTCGGGCGTAATGTACCGTTCACAGTTAGAAAGCGTTTGTTTTCTCGTATATCGATCGGGGGCATTTTGTGTTTGCCCCTTGGAAATTTCTATGTAATAGCCGAAAACCCTGTTGTAGCCTACCTTGAGTGTTTTGATGCCCGTGATTTGTCGCTCGTCACTCTCAAGCTTAGCCAGCCACTGCTTGCCCTCGGTTTTAGCAGTACGCAAGCGGTCTACCTCTGGGTCTACGCCTGCTTGTATGATGCCACCCTCACGCACTGTAAATGGCGCATCCTCAATGATGGTGCTTTCAATCATGTCGAAAAGATCGGTCAATGGGTCTAGCTTTTCGTGCAATTCTTGCAGCATCGGAGCCGTTGTGCTAAAAAGCAGCGACTTAATTTCTGGAAAATGTCCAATGGATTTTTTCAAAGCGATTAAGTCCTTGCCATTCACCGTGCCGTATGTAATCTTTGACATCAGCCGTTCAATATCGTAAATATTTTTAAGCGGTGTCAATAAATCCAGTCGTAACAATGGTTCTTTGTGTAGCTCTTCCACAGCGGACAAGCGGCGTAAAATCGGTGCGGCTTGTAATAGCGGTTGTTCCATCCATTTGCGTAAAAGCCTTGCGCCCATTGCGGTTTTTGTTTTGTCTAGCACCCACAAAAGTGAGTTTTTCTTACCCTTTTCTCGCATGGTTTCGGTAAGTTCTAAGCTGCGGCGTGTTGCCGCATCCATGTCCATGAATTGCACATCGGTGTAATATTGTACCGTGTTGATGTGCCCTAAGCTGATTTTTTGCGTGAGCTCTAAATATTTCAGCAAGCCTGCGACCGCCTGTATTGCTAGCTCATGTCCATAAAGAGGCGTGCCACTTAAAGAAGGTACACCAAAATGAAAGGTCAAATGGCTAGTAGCGGAATCATATTCAAAAGCACGGTCGTCAAACGCTTCACTTTGTACGCCAAATCGTTCCAATAACATTTGCACCCAAACTGCTTGTGCCAAAAATGCACTGTTGCAAATAATTTCAGACGGTGTAAAGCGTGCAAATTCATTGACAAGCTTTTGACCGCCACCCTCTGCGGGAAATTGCGTGGCGAATAGCTCGCCCGTGCTGACATCCACAAACGACAGCCCATAGCCCTTTTCAAATAAAACCACACACGCCAAATAATTGTTTTTGCCTTCCTCGAGCATCGTGCTATCGGTGACCGTGCCGGGGGTCACGACACGCACCACCTCACGCTTGACAATGCCTTTCGCCTCGGCAGGGGTTTCAGTTTGCTCGCAAATCGCAACCTTAAAGCCCTTTTGCACCAGGCGATTGATGTAATTGTCAGCGGCATGATAAGGGATGCCACACATGGGCGCACGGTTTTCGCCCTCGCCCCTGCCCGTCAAGGTCAACTCCAATTCCTTCGAGGCAATTTCAGCATCGGTAAAAAACATTTCGTAAAAATCGCCTAAGCGAAAAAACAAAATGCAGTCCTCGTATTGTTCCTTGACCAACAAATATTGTTGCAGCATGGGCGTGAGTGCCATTTGTAAAACCCCTTTGGTGATTAAGTGTTTGGTGATAAGTTATTAGAATGGTAGCTTTAATACATACTTTCCTATTGTCATTCCGAGCATAGCGAGGAATCTCAAAACCGAGATACCTCACTGCGTTCGGCATGACATGATTTGGGTCTGCTTTTAATTTGTTCTAGTGACAGCCTGAACAGCTACTGCATGAACCACTATCACAACCACCGCTGGTTGTCGAAGCAATCAGGTTCATGACCTGTTCATTTAGTTCATCAAAGCCTTTTTTTGATTCAACATATTCAGCGATAATTGCGTTTTTTTGAACCTCTTGGAATTTTTCCTGTAATTGGTTGCGGAAATCATTCATCGCTTGTTCGTCTGGCTGCTCTGAACGAATTTTTTGCATCAAGGACTCACGAAATACGTTGTATTCCTCTACCAATGCAAGTGCCTCTGCATCGCTGTTGTGTGCTTCTTCCGCTTTTTGAAATCTCAAAAATGTGTCGGAGGTTGCAATCATAACCCCTAATTCTTGTGCTGTTTTTAAAATGTTATCCATTTTCATTCTCCTTTGTTTTTTGTAATTTATAATAATACAACTTTCGCACATCCCGTCATGACTCAAATATGCTGTTTTTCTTATAGGTTTTCTGGCAAAAGGCTTCGAATGCTTCACCGAAGCCTTTTGCCAGAAAAGTTACACTTGCTAGCTTATTTTAGTCATGTAATTTCAAGTGCAAAAGTTGTGTATTAAAGTGTAATTATATCGCCTGTTAGCGTCCACGTCTGTGCCTCATTGATTTTCACATGGACAAATTGTCCGACTAGCGCCATATCGCCCTTGCAATGCACGATTTTACCGCCTCTTGTCCTGCCTGTGAGCACATGCGCATCTGTTTTGCTCGTACCTTCTACTAATATTTCCACTATTTCGCCTAATAATGCACGATTTTTCTTGAGTGAAATGTCATTTTGCACCAGCAATAGCTTTTCAAAATTTAGCTGTTTTTGTGCATCGGTCAACACATCGGGCATTTTTTCCGATGGTGTGCCGATACGCTTTGAATAGAGATAGGTGAAAAGCATATCAAATTCCACAGCTCGCACCACCGCAATGGTGTCCTCAAACTGTTCATCCGTTTCGCCTGGGAATCCCACAATGATGTCAGAGGTGATTGCGATGCCCTGTATTTTCTCTTTCAATTTTGCGATCGTTTTCAAATATTGTGCCTGCGTATATTTGCGATTCATCGCATGGAGCACGTCATC
>JACMMQ010000112.1 GCA_014378955.1 Clostridia bacterium | reverse complement strand
CTGGAATAATGATGCTTATAAGTGGTTGCATATAGTTCTCCCCCTAAATGTAAAAAGGATGGAAATTAATTGATTATGCTTCGCATTACTTTTCTATCCCTAATTATACGCACACATAAAACCAGCACGAACAGTGTCTTGCATGACTGCTTTTTCAACAGCCAGTTATACATTTTATACTTCAGCGAAAACATATTACTACGGACTTCATTAGTCGCACAAATAACATCACGATGATATGCTATTTCCGTGACTAATTGCATCTTTTCTTTTAAACTTTTTTGTGCACTTTTTACAAACTCATTCTCAATGCTAGTTAATGCAAAAAAAAGCAAATTAGCATGCAATTGATGTTCAATATCGTAAACGTGTTTCTCACGGCTTACTTTTTGTAGTAAATTATATAAAATTAACGACTTGCAAAAGTAATCATCCTTATAGCTTGCGGTCAATGAGCACGGAGTACGACGATAATGATATAAAAACTGGTTATCTAAAATAAATATACTTTGTGCATCTAATAAGCATGGATAAGTACAAGCCATATCTTCACCAATTTTTATGCGTTCATCCACATTAAAAATGTTGTTTTTTAATAAATTACTTACAAATATTTTATTTGCCAGTGAAGGCTCAATGCCTCTGCCACCTAAAAACCCGTTATATAGCATTGTAGGGTAGACCTCTTTTATAAGTGCTTGTTTGTTATAAAACCCAGCACGATAACTTTTGCTATCTTGTATTTCCTTATGTTCATAATTTGATACAATATCACACAATACAACATCCACGTTGTATTGTGTGCAAGCATTGCACATCTTTTCATACATATCAGGCTCTATCCAGTCATCGCTGTCAACAAAGCCTATATATTCACCCAAAGCAATTGCAACACCTGCTTTTCTAGCAGAGACAAGCCCGCCATTTTCCTTATGTATAACCTTGACACGTGCATCCTTTTTTTGATATGCATCACAAATGCTTGGGCAGCTATCGGGAGAGCCATCATCCACTAGCACCACTTCAAAGTCTTTAAATGTCTGCGCTAAAATACTATCAATGCATTGCATTAAATAGTTTTCCACATTATAAATTGGTACTATAATACTCAAAAAAGGGGTTGCCATTATGTCTCTCCTTTTCCTCGATACGAAAATGTATTTTATAAAATTAAACCTTTCATGTCCGATAATAATGCATTACATAATTTTATCATAATAGCGATAGATATTCAACATGTATTTTTTGTTCGACAAACACAAAACCCAGCGCATCCATTTGCACTGGGTTTTGTGTTTATGCTATTCTCTCAAAAGTATCTAATTCAAATACTTTTTCGGGTCAATGTTTGCACCGTCTTTTATTACCTCAAAGTGCAAATGTGGCTTTTCTGCCATTTCGTTTGTGGCACTGTCTCCCACACCACTAATGACTTGCCCTTTTTTCACCTGCTCGCCTACCTTTATCATATTATCGGTGGACAGGTTCGCGTATTTCGTTGAAATGCCATTGCCGTGGTCAATCACAATAATGATGCCCAAGCCGTCATCTCTTGCAATTTCGGTGATGATGCCATCCATGACACTTTTCACCTGCGTTGCGTTCGGTGCTGTGATGTCAATACCTAGATGTGTGCGCCATTCCGCTAACGTTTTGGAATAAGCCAATGTTTCCTTTGCATAATTTTGGCTTACCTCTCCTGGTACAGGCCACATCATGCGGTCGTCTGCATCTGCATTTTTTGCAGGTGCATTGGTTGCCTTGGGCGATGGTGCAGGCGTTTTCTTGGGTGCTGGCGTGCTTTCCTTTGCCGCTGGCACCGCTGTTGGTACGGCAGTTGGTACGGCAGTTGGTACGGCAGTTGCAAATTCTGGTATGTCCGCTTGCCCTTCATTGTCTATGGCTGTTGCATCTGTTTGTGGGGTGTTGCCTGTGTAAAAGCTCATAGAATCTGAAACCAAGCGATAAGTAAGCACACCGATTGCCACTAGGCACACCATCAAGACCAGGTAAAAACTGTTTCTGCTGAAAAAGCCACGCCATTTTCCGTTTCTTTGATTGTTTTGATTTGAAAAATTCATTTTATACACCTCCATCGCCTATTCTTACCAATGTTTGGAAGAATATACAAATAGGTGTAATTTTTTTGGTTAGTCTTTTTTATTGTTATATGATAAGGGTTTCGCATATTGCGATACGCGACAATTTTTTTGAAAAAAATTGAGTAAAATTTGAAGGGTTGGGGTTTCGCTGTCTGCGGACAGCGCCAAGGGGCGCTGCCCCTTGACCCTGCAAGCCTTTTGAAAAAGGCTTGAGCCAAAACTTATTTTTGGCGAGTGGAAACTTACTGTATAAACATCGCATCGCCAAAGCTAAAAAACCGATATTTTTCCTTCACCGCTTCCGCATACACCTCTTGCATACGCGCATGACCCATCAACGCACTCACTAACATAAGCAATGT
>JACMMQ010000111.1 GCA_014378955.1 Clostridia bacterium | reverse complement strand
TGTCACTTACATTTTACCACAAAAAGGATGTATTTGTCTGTCAATTATACAATTAAATGTCTTTCAAGGCATTGATATTAAAGGGTTTAGGCTGCTTTTCTAGATGGGAAAGTTGAGTTGTATATTAATTAACAACGCCTTGTTGCCATAGCACCACTCGCTTATCCTTAAGGCTTTTTTGCACGTCTATGAGCCGTTGGTTGCTTGAGCCTCTATAGCGTAAATCCATGTGCTTGCGTTCTTCTATAAACATGCCGTCCACTAAAACATCTATTTGATTTAGAAATGTTGATATTGATTTTTGTTCCACTGACATTGCTAAAAGCTGTTCGAATGTGTAGCCTGTATACACCCAAACATCCTTGCCTAGTTTTTTTGCACCGCTTGCAAGCTGCGAGAAGCCCGCTGGTTGCTCCATAGGATCTCCGCCCGAGCAGGTTACCCCTCTTAATAAAGGGTTGCTCTTGATGTCTTCTAGCAGCGTCTCAACATCCACCTCGTTTCCACCCTCAAATGGGTGGGTCAAAGGGTTAAAGCATGCAGGGCAATTGTGCTTGCAGCCTTGTGCAAAAATGACGTAGCGTAGCCCTGGTCCATCTACGATGCTTTCTTTGATGCAATGAGCAATGCGAATTTTCATGGCTACCCTTCCTCTTTTTGCAAAATATTATACAAAAAAGGCGGCATATAAGCCGCCTTAAAGGTTTTAAATATACTATGCTCTTGCTGGCTTTTTCTTCATTGCATTGTGTATAGTCAACCACAATGGCGCCGCAATAAAGATGGATGAATATGCCCCGCTGATAACCCCAACCAATAATGGGAATGCAAATTCTTTAATGGATTGAACGCCCATTACATACAATACAACCAATGTAATAACAACGGTCATAACGGTATTGATGGAGCGTGCCCACGTTTGCGTAATGCTCTTGTTTACCAATTCGTTATAAGACTCACGACGCATATTGCGTTTATTTTCACGGATACGGTCAAAAATGATGATGGTGTCATTGATTGAATAACCAAGCACCGTCAGAATTGCCGCTACAAAGGCAGAATTCACTGATATTCGGAATACTGCATACACCGCTATCATAATTAATACGTCGTGCAATAGCGCAATTACTGCTACTGCGCCTGTTAAAAACTCAAAGCGGAATGCAATGTATATCAAAATTAAAAATGAAGCTAATATACCTGCTAAAATTGCATTACCCTTTAATTCTCGTCCAACAGAAGCGCCAATATTTTCCTTTAATTTGAGTGCTTTTGCTTGATCTAATTTATAGTCTGCAATAATTGTACGAACTGCATCGTCTACCTTTGCATCATCAACTGGCTTTGTTTTGATAATAACATCTGTTGCGCCAGCTTTTTGTATGGAGGATGGCTCAATGCCCATTTTTTCCTTGATAATTTTTGTAATTTTTTCACCGTCTTCAGTAGTGTATTCCTTATTAATATCTAACTGTATGGAAGATCCCCCTACAAAATCAATATCATAGTTTAATCTTGCGACAGCAAATGTAATCAAACCAATCAATATAATGACGACAGAAACGCCTAAGAAGAGATTTTTCCATTTCATAAAATCGATAATTTTCATAATTTTCATCCTCCCTTATGCGCCGTAAAGCTTTGTATTTTTTATGTGCATACCAACCATTTGTTCAAGCAAGTAGCGTGTAACCACAATTGCTGTAAACATGCTCACGACAACCCCAAGCAGCAAGGTGATTGCGAAGCCCTTGATTGGCCCTGTGCCTAAGAAATAAAGCACCAAGGAAGCAATCACAGTGGTTACATTTGCATCGATAACTGCGGTCATAGCACGGCTAAAGCCTGCGCTCATAGCCGAACGCAACGTCTTGCCCAATTTAAGCTCTTCCTTGACACGCTCAAAGATAATAACATTTGCATCCACCGCTATCCCAATGGATAGGATAATCCCCGCAAAGCCAGGCAGTGTTAATGTCACAAAGTTTTTACCTAACATCATCAGGATGGTCATGATTGCAATGTACGCAACGAGCGCTATGTTTGCAATCAATCCTGGTAAACGGTAGAAGAATAGCATAAATAACATCACTAAAATTATGCCAACCAAGCCTGCCTTCAAGCTTGAGGACAGTGCGTCCTTACCTAATGTAGGCCCGATGCTGTTAGAATTGACCACTTCCATTTTAAATGGCAATTTACCAGCACGGATAAGCCCTGCATAGCTCTTGGTGGTTTCTGCTGTAAAGGAGCCTGAAATGATCACGCTTTCTGTATCAATCTTTGTACTAACAGAAGGCTGAGAAATAACCTTTTCGTCCATCATGATGCCAATGAAGTTTTTCTTTGCACTAACATATTCAGGACTTGCAGCTTTTTCAGTCGCCGCTGAGAACTTTGCTACTGCACCCTTGCTCAATGTAATTAAAACATAATATTCTGATTTGCCGTTATCATTGACCGCACCATATTTTTCTTGTGCATCGACGATGTCGTCTTTGCCTGATAATAGTGTATTGCCGTCCGCATCAACAAATCGTAGCTCCGCCATTTGACCTAAGTCTTTTTTAGCTTGCTCCACATCAAACACCTGCGGAATTTCGATACGTACCTTTTTTTCACCCTGTTGTGCGATGGTCGCTTCTAAGTGACCTAGGTTGTCTAATCTTTTTCTCATGATACTAATAACTGTTTTCATATCATTCGGTGTAACCTTGTCCGTTTGTGCCTCATAAGTCATAACCGAACCACCTACTAAGTCTAAGCCCCTTTTAATGCCACGTTGTTCGTCAAATACGCTAGGAACTGTTTTGCCGAAAATCTGAAACGGAAGCCCTGCCATAGCAACATACCCTAATAGAGCAATGATTGCCGTAACCAATAAAAATTTACCGATACTTCTTGATGCCATTTTTTTTCCTCCCTTGTGAGTGATAGCAAAGATAAACTTTGCACACATGAATTTTTTCCAAAATTCACAAATTTTATTATATTACACGCCTCATATTTAGTCAATACCTTTAATCCAAAATTATCCAAGCATTGCTTTAATCCACAAGGCACATTCTATACGCTTTTTCATCAATGCACAGCCCACTTCATATGGCTTGTCCATATCACCATTGAGCTGATGGGCATTTGCAGGGCAACCGCCGCTACAATAAAACTTCGCCCAGCAGTCCTTACATGTCGTTTGCGTGTATACATTGCGTTCACGAAAAGACTTCGAAATACTTGCATCTATGGTCTTTTCAAACACATCCCCCATTTTTAACTGTGTATTGCCAACAAATTGATGACAGGGATATAAATCGCCCTCTGGCGTCACCGCCAAATATTCATAGCCCGAGCCACAGCCCTTGAGTCGTTTTTGTGCACACGGTCCACCCGATAAGTCCAGTGCAAAATGAAAGAAATGAAAACCTTGTCCTGCTTGACTTCTTTCCACAAAAGCCTGTGCCAATTTTTCATATTCCAAAAACAGTATAGGCAAATGTGCTTCTTTTAATGCATAATGTTTGTCATCTGGCGCAACCACTGGCTCGACTGAAATCTGTTCAAAGCCTAAATCTGCCAAATGCAATACATCCTTTGCAAATTCTAAGTTTTGGCTGGTGAACGTACCCCGTACAAAATAGCCCTGATGCGCACGTTCCTTCGCCAATTGCCTAAACATTGGTACGATACGGTCATAAGTGCCACTGCCATCTATACGAGGGCGCATCGCATCATTCACTTGCTTGTCTCCGTCTAGCGAAAGTACGACATTGACCATGTGTTCATTGATAAATGCACTGTTATCGGCATTGAGCAGCATGCCATTGGTAGTGATGGTAAATCTAAAGTGCTTACCCGCTTGTTCACCCTGCTGTTTGGCATAGTGTACAATTTGCTTGACCACTTCAAAATTCATCAACGGTTCGCCACCAAAAAAGTCAATTTCGATGTTTTTGCGATTGCCAGACTTCTCAATCACAAAGTCAATTGCCGCCTTACCAACGTCAAGCTGCATCATGGAGCGACTGCCATGAAAGCTGCCTGTTTCTGCAAAGCAATATTTACAGCGCAAATTGCAGTCGTGGGCGATATGTAAGCACAGCGCCTTGACAACTGTGGGTTGATCAAATTGTGTTGCGATTGCTTCATAGCTATCTTGTGCGAATAGCAACCCTTGCTGTTTGAGGATCGCTACCTCCTCATATCCTTCTTCTAAAGCATCACTTGTATACTTTTCTTGTAATTGCGATAAAATCTCTTGCTTGGTGCATTGTTCAAACAGCTGGACGATGTCAACCACCATTTGATCCACCACATGTACAGCACCGCTATACACATCCAAAAGCATTGCAGTGCCATGTAATAAAAATGCGTGAACCATTATTACTCTACTCCCCTATTCCCATAACAACGCATTCGCCCGAGGAAAAATCATTCTCCTTAGGCGAACTAATCTTACAATTTAATTATTTCTCACATTTTTGATTGCCAACGGTGCAAGAAGTCTTACACGCTGATTGGCAGGATGTTTGACATTCGCCACAACCGCCGTGTGCTGCACTGTCCTTCAAACATGCTGTGCTGATGGTTTTGATATGTTTCATGGCTTTCATTCCTCCTTTATTGCATTTGGGCAACATTATATCATACCAAAATAAAGAGTGCAAACAAATTTTGGATGTCCTTCATTTATTTCGCCATTTATTCGTCCTACCTGTAGGCTGAATCATTTGTCCTCAACATTTTTTCAACAAATATTTTTACAATTTTCGGGTCAAATTGCGTGCCAGAACAACGCTGTAATTCTTCAATTGCTTGTTCATGGCTAATGGCTTTTTTGTATGGTCTTTCATGCGTCATGACATCAAATGCATCAATCACTGCGATAATGCGTGATAACCTTGGGATCTGTTCACGACTCAAGCCTTGCGGATATCCTGTGCCATCAAAACGTTCATGGTGATATAAAATTAATTCTGCAATATGAGATATTTGAGCTGAAGATTCTGCGATGCGATAACCTATTTCCGGATGTTTTTTTATTTCTTCCCATTCTTGTTCCGTTAATTTGCCTTGCTTTGATACGATGCTTTGCGAGATACCTACCTTACCTATATCGTGCAAAATTGCTAGTAATCCCAACTCATCTGTTTCATTTTCTGAAAGCCCCAAAATTCCACTAAATCGGTTGGCTAATGCTAGCATTCTTTGCGCATGTTCCTCGGTTTCACAGCTATTTTCAAACAACGCTCTTTTTAATGAAGATACGAGATTACTTCTTGCGCTTTTATTTTCCATAAGCTTCCTTCGGTACATACGGTCCTCTGCCTGTTTAAGAATACTGTTGAGTGATTGATTTTCAAAATACTTTGTAGCAGTCCCGAGTGCAATGCTTGGTTTAACTGGGTTTGAATCCGCCAGCTC
>JACMMQ010000110.1 GCA_014378955.1 Clostridia bacterium | reverse complement strand
TGCTGCACGATTTTCAATGGTCAAGCCATCAATCACACGAAATTCTACCTTGCCACTTTTCACTTCATCCGCCAATAAAAAGGCTAAAATGCGGCGTGCTTCTTTGGTGATTGCAGGGCCAATGCCATCCCCTGCCGCTACGCCAATCACAATTGGGCTGAGTGTTGTAAAGTCTAAAAAGTCCTTGAGGGCTTTCATTTTTTCCACTCTGGTTAATTGTTCGATCAGTAATGCCTTGAATTTCTCTGCTGCTGCTTCAATTTGTACATTCATATTTGGACACTCCTTATAATTTAAATAATAGTTAATCACCGTCGTCAACTTAAGCAGCGTTTTTCGTAGGGGCAGGCCTTGTGTCTGCCCAAATGCACTAAATTCGGGCGGACATAAAGCCCGCCCCTACGGTAAAAAGGCAGGGCATTTACACCCTGCCCGTTTGTCTATGCTTGCTCGCTTAATTTTTTTGTATAATTCAATAATCCGCCTGCTAGTAAAATATCGCTTTGACGATCTGATAGCACAATGCTCACTTCAAAGGTTTTATGCTTGGTGATATTGTTCACTTTAAGAACATCGCCTGCTTTGATTTGGTCAATGGCTTGCTCAATTGCAAGGTCATCCCCTTCATCAATGCCGTCATAATCCGCTTCGTTTACAAACGTCAACGGCAATATGCCTGAATTGATCAGGTTCGCCATGTGGATACGTGCAAAGGACTTTGCAATGACCCCTTTGATGCCTAAGTACAATGGCACCAATGCCGCATGCTCACGGCTAGAGCCTTGCCCGTAGTTTGTACCGCCAATGATAAAGCCACCGCCGTTTTGCTTCGCACGAGCTGGGAACATTTCGTCACACGGTGCTAAGCAATATTCCGCCAAATAGGGAATGTTTGAGCGATAGGGTAAAAGCTTTGCATTAGAAGGCATAATATGGTCGGTGGTAATGTTGTCACCCACGATGATAAGCGCCTTACCGTTTACATTTTCTTGCATTTCAGTATTCACTGGGAATGGCTTGATGTTCGGCCCACGTACGACCTGCACGTCGTTACCCTCTGGTGCGGGTGCTACCACCATGTTATCATTCACCATAAATGCCGTTGGCGTTTCAATCACGGGTGCATCGCCAAACTCTCTTGGGTCTGTGAGTACGCCAGTGATGGCACTCACTGCCGCCACTTCTGGGCTGACGAGGTAGACGCTTGCGGACACTGTACCGCTTCTACCTTCAAAGTTTCTGTTAAACGTTCTAAGCGATATCGCATCGGTACAAGGCGCTTGCCCCATGCCGATACAAGGACCACATGCAGATTCTAATATTCTTGCGCCAGCGGCAACCATATCTGCCAATGCGCCATTTTCAGCAATCATATTCAACACTTGCTTAGAGCCTGGGGCTATAACCAAGCTTACATCAGGGTGCACGGTTTTACCCTTCAAAATCTTTGAAACCTTCATAATATCTAAGTAAGAGGAGTTGGTACAGCTACCAATCGCCACTTGGTTAACCTTGATTTTGCCAATGTCCGAAACCTTCGCCACATTATCAGGGCTGTGAGGTTGTGCTGCCATAGGCACCAAGGTGTTCAAATCTATCGTAACCACTTCGTCATAAGTAGCATCTGCGTCAGGTGCCAAAGCAACCCAATCGCTTTCTCTGTCCTGTGCCTTCAAAAATGCCTTGGTGATTTCATCGCTAGGGAATACGGAGGTGGTTGCACCTAATTCCGCACCCATGTTGGTGATGGTTGCACGCTCAGGCACGCTCAATGACTTCACACCTTCGCCAGCGTACTCAATGACCTTGCCTACGCCACCCTTAACGGTTAGCACACGCAATACCTCTAAAATAATATCCTTCGCCGCTACCCAAGGGTTTAATTTGCCTGTTAATTCCACCTTACATACCTTTGGTGTGGTTAGGAAATATGCTCCGCCACCCATTGCCACTGCAACGTCTAAGCCGCCTGCGCCAATCGCAAGCATACCCAAGCCACCGCCTGTTGGCGTATGGCTGTCAGAGCCCAAAAGGGTCATGCCTGGCACGCCAAAGCGCTCAAGCTGTACCTGATGGCAAATGCCATTACCCGGTCTTGAAAAATAAATGCCATGCTTAGACGCTACCGTCTGAATGTAACGATGGTCATCGGCGTTTTCAAATCCCGCCTGCAAGGTGTTATGGTCGATGTACGCAACGGATTTTTTCGTTTTTACACGAGGTAACCCAATCGCTTCAAATTGCAAATACGCCATCGTACCGGTGGAATCCTGTGTCAACGTTTGGTCAATGCGAATGGAAATTTCCTTGCCCTGTATCATTTCGCCGCTGACTAAATGCTCTTTTAATATTTTCTGTGCGATGTTTAAACCCATGTGTCAAGCTCCCCTCAATATGTACGCCTTACTAATCTTTTTTATATTTACCCGGTGCATTTTTTTCAATCAATTCTTCCAATTCCTCATCACTAATCGCAATGATACGACCGTTGTTAAACTCTTCATCCACCCAAATCTTGATGGCTGCAATCAACGGATCTTTTTTGTCAATCTTGTCATTGCCCTTTAAGTCAAAATTCATGTTAATCCAATGTGCAATACCCGCCAAACCAGAAAGGTTTGTCACTGCAACGGACGGTGGACGGTTCAAAATTTTGGTGGTATCGAATATATTATATATCTCTTCATCCTTTAAAAGACCATCGGCGTGAATGCCTGCACGTGTAATGTTGAAATTCTTACCAATAAACGGTGTCATTGGCGGAATGTCATAGCCCAATTCATGCTCAAAATATTCAGCAATTTCGGTGACAACGGATAAATCCATGCCATCACTTGTACCACGAAGCCCTGCATATTCAAATACCATCGCTTCCAATGGTACATTGCCCGTGCGTTCGCCTATGCCTAACAACGAGCAATTGACCGCAGATGCACCGTAAAGCCATGCACTCGCCGCATTTGCCACGCCCTTGTAAAAATCGTTATGCCCGTGCCATTCTATCAATTCGCTTGGTACATTGCCATAATGCTTCAAGCCATAAATGATGCCCGGTACGCTTCTTGGAATAGCCACGCCCGTATACGGTACGCCTAAGCCCATCGTATCACATGCACGGATTTTAATTGGAATACCAGACTCAATGGACAACTGCTCTAATTCGTTTACAAAAGGAATAACAAAGCCGTAAATGTCCGCTCTTGTTATGTCCTCTAAATGGCAGCGTGGACGAATGCCCATCGCCAATGCATCCTTGACAACACCTAGGTAATGGTCTGCCGCTTGACGACGTGTCATGTTGAGCTTTTTAAAAATATGATAATCAGAACAGCTCACCAAAATGCCTGTTTCTTTAATGCCAATGTCCTTAATCAATTGAAAATCGCCCTTGGTCGCACGAATCCATGTGGTAGCCTCTGGGAATTCATACCCTTTGCTCATGCACTCGTACAGCGCTTGCTTATCTTTATCGGTATAGACGAAAAATTCTGTTTGACGAACAATGCCCTTTGGACCGCTTAAACGGTGAAGCATTTCAAATAAATCCACAATTTGCTTAACGGTATAAGGTGTTCTTGACTGCTGACCATCACGAAATGTGGTGTCAGTTATCCAAATATTCTCGGGTGTTTGCATCGGCACACGACGGTGATTAAACGCTACCAACGGAATATCGGTGTACGGATAAATATCACGGTAAAGGTTCGCCTCCTCGATATCTTGCAACGAATATTTATAAGCCGCCAACTCTAATGTATTGGTTTTTTTACTAAATTCTAACATATGTAATCCTCCTAATTTCTATTGTTTGTACAATTGTATACAATAATACAATCGCTGTCAAGCGTTTGCATGAAAATAATTTTTTCTTGCAAACGTGGCGGTTGTAAAAAGCCGTTCCTCGTTCATTTCGCAGTTTTTTCGTCATATTGTGCAATTTGAACGTTTGTTTAATTGGTTAACGTAACGTAATCATTATTGCATAACAATTTAAAAATGTTAACATTTGGCTGAGAAATGCAAGAGTTATCCACATTATCCACAATGTTATCCACACAGTAAAATAGGCATGTTGATGGATTTATACATGCTTTTTCCACATATTTCCGAATGTAGTCTACCACTTTTTCCCAATAATTAAGGTTAACATAACGATTTTTCAGTGTGATAATAAAGCGTTGCAATTCTGCCATTATACGCCTTCATTTTCTCAAAACCACTGATATGAGTGGGTTTCAAAGCTTTTCACCTTTGTAAAAACGCAAAAAAAACGAGGCGGTTTTGTTAACATAACACAAAACCACCTCGTATCTGTTCAATTTTAAAAATGCAAGTTTGGCACCGCATTGAGCGACAAGTCGCTGTACAAGCCACTTTGCGCCTGATAAAAACCAGCCGCCGCAATCATCGCCGCATTGTCCGTGCACATAATCATAGGGGGCACATAAAAAGTCATCCCCAATTTTTCTGCTTTTTCAGTCATCGCCTTGCGCAACGCTTGATTTGCAGCGACG
>JACMMQ010000109.1 GCA_014378955.1 Clostridia bacterium | reverse complement strand
GCGCCCATCATTGCACCAAATGCTGTGCCTAAGCGAGATGCAAATTCAGGGGTCACATCCACATTGATTTCACCACTGATGCCACGCTCACCAAACAACGACCGATTGGTACGGCTTCCCCACACCAAATTGGCTGAGACTGTTGCACCACCTTCGACCGTTTTTGCAGGCCATATTTTGATGGAAGGCTTGATAATTGCCTTTTCGCCGATCATCGTGCGATCACCAATTACGCTTTTTTCATAAATTTGTGCTTGAAACCCTACATTGACAGACCCACAGATTGTACACCCTCTCAGCTGTGCTTGACTGCCTATTTTTGCACCCTGCCAAATAATGGCACGTTTGAGTGAGGCACCTTCTGAAATAAGGCATTGCTGTCCTACGACCGAATACTCTTCTACAACGGCGTTCTTTTGAATGTGTGCATTTTGCCCAATCCAACAAGGCTTTTTGATGATAGCGCCCTCATCAATTTGCACGCCTTCCTCCATCCACACCCCAGGCAATACCTCATTTGCATGAAAGCGAATACCAACCTTTTTATCTAATATATCACAGTGACACTGCATATATGCATCTAAATCACCAATATCACACCAATAATCAGCTGACACATACCCAAACATGGGTGCATTTTGTGCCAAAAGATTTGGGAATACATCCTTGCCAAAATCAAAGTTTTTATTTTTTTCATATTGCTGTAAAACGGATGGCTCTAAAATGTAAATCCCTGTATTCACCGTGTCGCTAAACACTTCATTCCATTGGGGTTTTTCAAAAAAGCGTACAATTTTTCCTGTGCTGTCCGTCATCACAACGCCGTATTCTAGCGGCATCGGTACACGTGTTAAAACAAGTGTTGCTTGTGACTGCTTTTGTCGGTGAAAGTCAATCGCAGTGGTTATATCTAAATCGGTCAAGGCATCACCGCTGATTACAATAAACGTTTCGTCTAGCATGTCCTCTGCATTTTTTACAGAGCCTGCAGTACCGAGCGGTTGCTCCTCTGTATAATATCTTAAATGTACACCAAAGCGCTCACCATCTCCAAAATAATTGATAATGGCCTCTGGGCAATATTGCAACGTCACACCAATGTCTAAAATGTTGTGCTGCTTGAGTAAATTGATGATGTGCTCCATCACAGGACGGTTCATCACAGGCACCATCGGTTTTGGCTGTCCACAGGTTAGTGGTCTCAGCCTCGTTCCCTCGCCCCCAGCCATAATAATAGCTTTCACACAATCGACCTCCCATTATTTTCGTTCTTTATCATGGATATTATTTACCCAATATGTCCTATTTATACCAGTTCTTGAACATGAAAACTTTAAAAAATTTCGCAAAGAGCAGAACTTTTGTTTGTGTTTATGTGCAAAACATGCTATAATAAGGTAAAAATCAGAACGAAAGTGGAGTGGTGTGAGTCATGCAAAGAAAAGATCCTGAAAAGAAACAGAAAATACTTGATTATATTGAAAAACAATTTATTGAAAAGGGGTATCCCCCTTCTGTGCGTGAAATATGTGCAGCCGTGGGTATCAACTCAACCTCGACCGTACATGCCTATTTAGAAAGCTTAAAGAAAGACGGGCTTTTGTCTAAGGACGATGCCAAAACGCGCACGTTGCGTGTCATTCACAGTGGGCAAGAGAATTTCAGCACGCCACAAAGGGAATTGGTGCATATCCCTATTCTCGGTACGGTTACCGCTGGACAACCTATTTTAGCAGTCGAAAATATCGAGGACACCTTTCCCCTTCCCGTTGAGCTTGCAGGCAATCATGAATTGTTTATGCTTAAAATTTCAGGTGAAAGCATGATTGAGGTGGGTATATATGATGGTGATTTGGTGATTGTAAAAAAACAGAACGTTGCAAATAATGGCGACATCGTCATTGCGCTCATTGAGGATGAAGCCACCTGTAAAACATTTTATAAAGAAAAAGGGCATTTCAGGTTGCAGCCCGAAAATACTGCGCTTGCCCCTATCATCGTCAACGAAGTGAGTATTCTAGGCAAAGTAGTTGGACTGTTCCGCATGTTTTAACGGAGCATGGAACGACGTGGGCGCTGCCCACACCCCTGCAGGCTATGCCTGCAAACCTTTTTGAAAAAAGGGGACAAAAACTTTAATGTGATAAATTTAAGTATCAAAGTTTTAATCAATTTTTTTCAAAAAATTGCAGGGTCAAGGGACAGCGTCCATTGGCGTCGTCCGCAGACGGCGAAAACCAAACACTCAAAGAGTATTTTTCTTTGTTACTTTCTTTTTACGATAGAAAAAGAAAGTAAGGTTTTCTAATACAAAAAAGGACCTTTCTAATTTAGAAAAGTCCTTTTTAGGTTTAATTATTTTCGTTGTACGTTAAAAATGCAACCTTATTTCTACCTGCCGCCTTTGCCTTATAAAGTGCTTTATCAACAACACCAATAAACTGTTCAACAGCGTTTTCCTTGGTTGGGGTAATGGTTGACATGCCTATGCTAATGGTGACATGATTGGAAATCAGTGAATGCTCATGTGTGATTTTCAAATCATCAATCCTTTGTCGTACAATATTTGCCACTCTTTTGCCCTCTTCCGATGTCTTGTTGGGTAAAAGAATAACAAACTCTTCCCCCCCATAGCGTGCGAACACATCCACCGATTGATCGATACACATTGTCAATGCATTGGCAATCATGCGGATGCATGCATCTCCGCTCAAATGCCCATAGTTATCATTGTAGCGCTTAAAAAAATCAATATCCAGCATCAAAAGCGTCATCGGGAGCTTATGTAAAATAGCACGTTCCCACTCTGTTTCTAGTACCTTTCTAAAATAACGTACATTAGATAGCCCTGATAGTTCATCCCGATAGGACAATTCCTCAAGCGTACTATTTGCCTCATGTAACCGGTCATTCAATTGCTCTAGCTGCAACATATTTTTGCTAAGCAATTCATTTTTTTCCTTAATCACCAGGCAATGTTGAAAATCCCTTAATTGATGCTTAAAGAACACCCGACTGATTAACCATGCCCCAATGACCGCAATGGTTGTATTTAAAATGTGTGAGGATGCAATACTGTTCGAAGGCTGAAAATACGGCAGTGCTATCATAAAAGTCCCTTGCATCACTGCCAATATAAACAACATAATGATTGGTTCTACAAAAACCGCCAATGCGACAAATATAACCCCACTCACGTACGAAATAATTTGCCCATATGAATTTTGCTCCATTAACGTCATCGCCACATCCCACAAAAGGAGCAGTGTTGCATCGCTCACAATGACAAGGCGTATGAGTGGCACATTTTTAACTTTTGTGCGTTGAATGATTAAAGCAAATAGAATGTACACCATGAGTGCAAGCAGCATGACCATGTACATGGCTTTGTATGCGCTTATGACCTGCCACTCAATCCAATTTTGAGATTTCATAGATGTAACAAACAGCATAAAAACCTGCGGAAATATAAAGAAAATAGAAATTAGCTTTAGTCTATTTGCAGTATTTAGGTACATTTTTTCTAAATATTGATCTTTAAATTTATTTGGAACAGAAACAAAAATGCGATCCCACAGCTGTCTGAAATTTGTCATCAGTCATTGACCTCTCACTTCTAAAGAGTGTGTATCATGCCTACATCTATTCTAGCAGAATTTGTAACATATAGCAAATATTTTTACATTTATGTCGTAATTTCACGAAAACTATCACATGCTGAATTTGCATCAATTAAACAAGACAAGCCCTATTAAAAACATATTAAAAAGTGTAATTACGCCTGTAATGAGCCAACCGATGATGTTAACAAAAGGACCGTTGGTAAAATCACCCATGAGCTCTTTGCGGTTACAAATTATTAGCATTGGTATGATGGCTACTGGCAATATAAAGCTTAAAATGACTTGGCTAATAATTAAGGCTTGCATCGGGTTAAAGCCAATCAAAATAATAATTAGTCCTGGAATCATCGTGACAAAGCGAGTGACGTTATCGGATATCTTAAGCCCTACAAAGCCTTGCATGATGGTTTGACCTGCCATCGTTCCTACAGTTGCCGAGGAAAGCCCCGAGGCGAGCAATGCAAAGCCAAACGCACCACTTGACAACGTACCGAGCAATGGTGTTAACGTTTGATGTGCTTGTTCGATTGTTTCTACCTGAATACCATTGGCATGAAAAACCGCAGCAGACACCAGTACCATGGACGCATTGACCAAAAATGCAATGTTCATCGCAATGCCTATATCAATTTTCTCCATCTTAAGATGCTTTTTCTTGTCTGCAATGGACAAATCACGGTTTCGCACAAGCACCAATTGTGAATGCAAATAAATGACATGCGGCATCACCGTCGCACCAAGCATGCCCACAGCGATGTACACCGCTTGACCGTTTGGCAGTGATGGGATAAGTGTATGCATACCCGCTTGCACAAAGTCTGGCTTTGCCAAAACCAACTCCGCTAAAAAGGCAAATGCAATCATCGCAACGAGTGACGAAATAACCACCTCTACCACACGTTGTCCATATTTCCCAGCATAAACAATGCCAAATGTTAACAGGACGGTGATCACGCCTGCTACAATCATAGGAATATGAAATAGTAAATAAAGCCCGAGCGTTCCGCCTAGAAATTCCGCCAAATTTGTTGCAATTGCAGCCAATTCAGCCAACACCCAAAAACACCAATTGACAGGCTTTGAAAACACTTTTCCACACATTTGCGGTAAGTTGTGCCCAGTTGCGATGCCAAGCTTAGCAGACATGGTCTGCAAAAATATTGCCATGATATTGCTCCACAAAATGACCCAGATTAAGCTATAGCCAAAAATGGAACCGCCACTGATATTCGCCGCAAAATTACCTGGATCAATATAGGCAACGCTCACGATAAAGGCAGGCCCTAAATATTTAAGTAGGTTATTAAACCTACGGATTTGTATGCGTTGACAACAATTTCCATCAACTGTTGCGCTAACGGCTTGCGTTAAACTTTTTTCCATCTTTACACCCCTTTTATTAGCCATGGCTAAAAATGTTTCCTTACACTACAATATGAGTAAAGAAAAAGGGGTGTGATGATTTTTTTGACTAATTTATGATAAATTCCTCGAATTTTAGCTGTATATCTGGATTTTTTAGAAAAAAGCGATTGAGCTTGTCTAATTTTTGCAGCGTATCCACCGTAATGGTATGCTCGATTAACTCTGTTTCAAAAAGAATACTATCGGTTACCCCTATCAGCTTCAAAAATTTTTCAACAACATGATGTCTGCTTAATAAAAACGCCCCGATTTGCATACCGCTTTCGGTCAAAAAGATAATGCCGTATTTTTGATAATGCAACAATCCCAAGGCATTTAATTTCTGTACCATTTTCGATGCAGAAGAAGCTTGTACATTTAAAAGCTCCGATAAGGTGTTGATGCGTATGTACCCCTCCCCTTGCACATGCCTATAAATCATCTCTAAATAATCCTCCATGCCTGAGGTGAGCTGTGTTTTATTTTGCTCTAAAAGCTGATACCCTCTCACTGTGTGAAATTTTTTGATTTCATCCATTAATGGCACTTCCTTGCTTATTTTTATTCATAGAACGAAGTGGGCGCTGCCCACGCCCCTGCAGGCTATGCCTGCAAACCTTTTTGAAAAAAGGGGACAAAAACTTTAATTAGGGTTTTTATAATTAAAATTTTACTTAATTTTTTTCAAAAAATTGCGGGTTTAAGGGGCGGAGCCACTTATCGTCGTCCGCAGACGGCGAAACCCAAACACTCAAAGAGTATTTTTCTTTGTTACTTTCTTTTTGCGATAGAAAAAGAAAGTAAAGGTTTTCATCAATGCAAAAAGCTAATAATTCTTATAATATGAAAAAGCCCTATCAATTATGATAGGGCTTTCAATATACGTAATATCTAAAATTATTTATCGTGTTTATTCAACTGATACACAGCAAATCCCATGCTAAATAGGAGATATAGACCAATCACCGCTAATAATATTTGCACGGCATAAATATTATAATAAAAGATAAGCACACAAGAAAGTGTCGCAGCAAAAAATGCATAGGTGAGATAATACATTTTATATATCGGACGTTTTTTCATGATGCTATAAATTGCCATTGTTAATGTCAAAACCGCGAAAGCGCCAATGAGCGATAGCATGAGTGTACTGCCCATTTTATAAATGATCCCTTGTACATTTTGATAACTATTGAATACAGCCATCAAGCCAACAAGCCCCAGTATCGACACTGCCATTGCGATGAGTAAATCGTTTAAAATTCTGTCACGGGTAGAATGGTTTGCTTGTTTTTTTGATAAGATTTGTTTTTTCTTTTTGTTGTTCAAGATGTATCTCTCCTTTAGTATTCAAAGCTGTATTGCTATTACCAATCTCCTAATGCGTACATTAAAACCGCTAATAGGGCGGCGCCTGCTGTCTCTGTGCGTAAAATTCTCGGCCCTAGCGTAATGACCTGTGCAATTTGCGATGCTAGCTCCACCTCAGTGGCATCAAAACCACCCTCTGGACCAACAAATATTGCGATGCTTTTAGCTTGTGCTTGGTTGGCTAAAACGGTTTGCAAGCGGTTTGCACTTTCTAGCTCATACGGAAATAACACCAAATCAAACGCCTTTGCTTGCGTGATTGCCTGTTCAAATTGAAGCAACTCAGCGATTTGTGGCACAAGCCCTCTGTGCGATTGCTTGGCGGCCTCGAGCGCGACCTTTTGCCATCGCTCAAGCTTTTTTTGCTCGCTTTTCTTGTCTTCAATTTTAACCACTGTACGCTTCGTATTGACAGGTACAATGCGTTCGATGCCTAATTCCGTCGTCTTTTGGATGATGTATTCCATTTTTGCGGCTTTGGGTAACGCTTGAAAAAGTGTCACCGCAATGGGCGGCTCGGTTTTAGACCGTTCACAGCTCACAATATCCGCAATGACAGACGTCTTCTCGCATGTGCGAATGGACACGGTATAAGCTTTCCCAAATTCATCCAGTACTATTATAATATCTTTTTGCGATAATCTCAAGCTTTTTGTGATATGATTTACATCTTCGCCTTCAATAATTACATAATTATCATAAATATTGTTGTTTTTTATAAAAAAACGGTGCATTCTGTCAACTCACACCTTTCGTTGGCATGCCACTGCCACCCATTCTCCTTCAAATTTCTCCGATGTAATGGCAAATCCATTGTCAAGCAATGC
>JACMMQ010000013.1 GCA_014378955.1 Clostridia bacterium | reverse complement strand
CTTTAATTTGAAGATTTTAAGGATATAACCCAAAAAGGAGTGATGATATGCGACAAATTAGAACAGATTTAGCAATTGAAGCAGGTGAAATATTCAGGGCAAATGCCGACCAAACGGAGGATATTCCAGGCGTGAGAACGGAAATGCAAAAATATCAGGATGTCACCATTACACGTGTTTTTGTAGAAAATGAAATGGGTGAAAGAGCGATTGGCAAGGCAAAGGGAACGTATGTGACACTCGAAGCACCCCGCATGCGTGAAAACGATGACCGATTGCACGAAAAAATTGCGGACTTGTTTTCAGTGGAATTAAAAAATATCGCTAAACTGACAAAGAAAGATACCGTTTTGGTGGTGGGTCTGGGCAATTGGCATGTTACGCCAGATGCGTTAGGACCAAAGGTAACGGAAGGCTTGATTATTACAAGACATTTGCTACAATACGACCCAAACTTCAAGGACAGCGATGTGCGTGCCGTGTGTGGCATTTCGCCTGGTGTGTTGGGAATCACTGGCGTTGAGACCATGGAGGTGGTGAAGGGCGTCGTAGAGCGTGTGAAGCCTACAATAGTAATGGTGATTGATGCACTTGCCTCTCGCAAAATGGAACGTGTCAGTTCCACGATACAAATAGCGGACACAGGTATTAGTCCAGGGTCAGGCGTAGGCAACAAGCGCATGGCACTCAATCAAGAAACCTTGGGCGTCAAGGTCATTGCAATCGGTGTGCCAACGGTTGTGGATGCGGCAACAATCGCAAACGATACCATCGATTTACTGCTAGACAACATGCAAAAAGAAAATGCACAAGACAACGCACTTACGCAAACACTTAAAAATATTAACCGTGATGATAAGTATGATTTAATATTACAAAGCTTAGCCCCGTTTGGACAACAGCTCATCGTCACCCCTAACGACGTGGACAGCATGATTGACCGTGTGTCCAATGTCATTTCAGATGGTATCAACGTTGCGATGCATGGAAAAGATGCTATTCCACATTACGAGTAAGCCCTCTCTCAAGTGCATAATATTTGTCGGTGGTGCATATGTTTGTAGATGTAGTAACACCCACTACTGATAAATAAGGGGGGATAAAAACGTGAGGGTACGCATTATTTATAGCGCTGGTAGACATCAAAAAAAAATGGCGTGGGCGGTATTCATTCCCCTTGTGATATATGGCTTGTTCTTATTTGCAAGCTGTGTGAAATTACCAATGCCATCTTCCGTTGTGTTGCAAACAAGCCTTTGTAAAAATATACTGTATGAAAATTCAGCCATGTTAAAGGTCATGCAATATGACAATCACCCTGATTTATGGCAAATGACGGGTGATTTTGTACTAGAAAATCTGCTCGGATTTCGCATAGATCAACCTAGAACGATACTCGCAGCGCAAATGTCTATTTTAAAGCAATATGAACCACATGCCATACAAACGTTGAAAAAGGTTGAGGAGGAGCAGCCCACACAGGCTGTTCCTAACGCAAAACCAACGGTGAAGCCCACCGATAAACCACAAGAGGAAACAACACCATCGGTTGAGGTGCAACCCTCACAAGGTGTGAAAATCAGCAATACAACGCAAAAACAGGTGGATATTGATGCATTGTTAAGCGAAAAATTGTCCTTTGCCAAGCGTAAAAAAGGGCCAACCGTCATGATTGTGCACACCCATACCACCGAGGCATTTACACCCTCTCAAAAGTTCATGTATCAGCCATCAGACACCGACCGTTCAAACGACAATGCGTTCAACATTGTCAGGGTAGGGGATGAGCTTGAAAAGGAATTAAAAGCAAGGGGTATTGGTGTGGTGCATGACAAAACAACGCACGATACAGATTTTCGCTATTCCTATCGCAATAGCTTAGAGACGGTGGAGGAAACCATTAAAAAAAATCCTTCCATTCAAGTTGTTTTAGACATTCACCGTGATGCTATCTATTTTGACAATGGCAAGAAACTGACAGCAACCACCCAAGTGGGTAATACACGTGTAGCACAGGCGATGTTGGTGATTGGTACTGACCAAGGGGGCTTGCAGCACCCCAATTGGCGTGAAAATCTAAAATTTGGCGTCAAGCTACATAAAAAAATGATTGATAAAGTACCTGGACTGATGCGACCATTGATGATTGCGCCTTATCGGTACAATCAACACATTACAAAGGGTGCAATTATTATGGAGATAGGGAGTAATGGCAATACGCTTGATGAGGTTTTGAAAACCTGTCCATATTTAGCAGATGGGATTTCAGCGGTCATAAAAGAAATACCATAATTGGAAAATATTTTTAAATAGTCTTGCATTTTTTAGGGTTTCTTATATAATTGAGTAAAATCTATGTCTATCATACTGGAGGTAAATCAATGGCAAATTTAAAATATGTACAAAAAAATGGTTGGGAAAAGGTTTCGAAGAATGATGCCGCAGCGGTATTTCCTTTTTGCGAGCAATACAGAGTGTTTTTAGATAAAGGTAAAACGGAACGAGAGTGTGTACATGAAACGGTTATACTGGCAGAACAAAATGGGTTTAAACCTTTTGTGCAAGCGATGCCACTCAAGGCAGGCGATAAGGTGTATGCAATCAATCGTGATAAGGGTATACTGCTAGCCATTATTGGCAAACAGCCCTTAGAGCAAGGGGTTAGAATTATTGGCTCACACATCGATGCACCACGCATTGATTTAAAGCAAAACCCATTGTATGAGGCGGACGATTTGGCGTTGTTTAAAACGCATTATTATGGTGGTATCAAAAAATACCAATGGATGACTGTGCCTTTGGCAATTCATGGCGTTGTGGTCAAGGCAGATGGCAGTATGCTTGAGGTTGTTATTGGTGAAGCGGATAGCGACCCCGTTTTTTGCATCACCGACCTTTTGCCACACTTGGCACAAGAGCAAATGCAAAAGAAAATGTCAGAGGTATTTACAGGGGAAAGCTTGAATTTATTAGTAGGTAGCATGCCAGAGGATACGGAAAAGGAAAAAGTCAAGGAAAAGGTGCTCACGCTTTTAAACGAAAAATATGGCATGTGCGAGGAAGACTTTGTGAGTGCTGAGCTTGAATTAGTGCCAGCGCAAAAAGCGAAGGACGTAGGCTTTGATAGAAGTATGTTGGGCGGTTATGGACACGATGACCGTGTTTGTAGCTATGCGGCACTCATGGCGATTTTAGCGCTTGAAGGCGCACCCAATCAAACGGCTATATGCTTGTTAGTGGACAAAGAGGAAGTCGGGAGCATGGGCAATACAGGCATGCAATCGGCATTTATGCAGAATTTTATTGCAGAGATAAGCAATGCTACAAATGGTCACTACAATGATTTAATGCTTAGACGTTGCTTGGCAGCTTCAAAATGCTTGTCAGCGGATGTCAATGCGGCAGTGGACAGTACCTTTGATAGCGTGTTTGAGAAGCGTAATTGCTCGTTTGTCAATCGTGGCATTGTGTTAACGAAATTCACAGGCTCGAGGGGCAAGAGTGGTGGCAGTGACGCCAATGCAGAATTCGTAGGCGAAATTCGAAACCTATTAAACAAGCATGACGTGCTGTGGCAAACTGCTGAATTGGGCAAGGTAGATATGGGTGGCGGTGGAACGATTGCACAATATGTTGCCAATCTGGGCGTAGATGTGTTGGACTGTGGCGTGGCACTTTTATCCATGCATGCACCGTTTGAGGTAGCAGGGAAATTAGATATCTATATGTCGTACAAAGCATTCAAAGTCTTTTACGAAGCATAAAACAGGGGCGGCTCACGTGCCGTCCCTGTTTTAAAAGTTACCCTTTAATCGTTTCATAAGGCCAACTCATGATACCGCCGAGGTTTTTAACCTGTTTATAGCCCATGCTCTTAAGCTGTGAGGCGGCAGATTTCGCACGCATACCACTTTGGCAGTACACAATGATTTCAGCGTCCTTATCTTTAACAACCTTTTGAATCGTTGTGCTTATTTTATCAAGCGGTACCGATATGCTTTGTGGAATTCTGACAGTGCGAAATTCCTGTGGTGTTCTCACATCAATCAGGTGCATGGGTGTACCTTCATCCAAGCGTTTTTTAATGTCCACTGCGGATATTGCATTTGATTTTAAGCTTTTAAATAATAAATCAAGCATAGCATCACGTTCCTTTAATATATTTTTTCTGAAGGGGGGATATTTGTGCAAAGCAACCATATGATAGAAACTTTCAAGCAATATTTGACCTTTTTTTCGTCACTCACACATGCACAGCAAGCGTTAATTGTGGAAAACACACAGTTAAAGCACTATGCAAAAAACGAAACGCTTTTAAGTGATGTTTCGGAATGTAGTGGGCTGATTGTCGTGAAATTCGGTCAGCTGCGCGCCTTTTACAGCACAGAAGAGGGTAAGCAAATCACGCTTTACCGTCTGCTCGATGGCGATGTTTGCATCATGTCCGCTTCGTGTGTGCTAAAAAATATTACCTTTGAGGTCAGTTTAGCTTTTGAGACCGATAGCGAGATTTACATTATCCCCATTCGTATTTGGCGTGATTTAAGCCAAACTAATTTGACCGTGCAGGCGTATGCAATGGAGCTTATGGCAGCTCGTTTTTCAGAGGTCATGTGGGTGATGGAGCAGCTTGTGTTCAAGGGGATTGGCGAGCGTGTTGCTACATTTTTAATGGAGCAGTCAACACTCGTCCAATCTGATATACTTACCACGACACATGAGGTGGTTGCAAACAACTTGAGTACCGCCCGTGAAGTGATTAGTCGAACGCTTAAGCATTTTGAAAGCGATGGCATTATAGCACTTTCACGTGGCGTCATCAAAATAGTTGATTTTAAAAAACTGCAAGCACTTATTGCATAAGCTTATAATCCTAGCATTTTGATGAGCTGTACCTTGGGTACTGCACCCACAGTGGTTTGTAAGACCTTGCCACCCGAAACCACCGCAAGGGTTGGAATGCTCGACACACGAAATTGTGATGCCAATTCAGATTGTTCATCCACATTGATTTTGCCAATTTTTGCTTTCCCTTGAAGTTCAGTGGCTAATTCATCAACAATGGGACCCACCATACGACAAGGGCCACACCACGGTGCCCAAAAATCTAGCAATACAGGCACCTCTGATTTTAATACCTCTGATTCGAAGTTTTGTTGCGTAATTTGAATGGCTGACATAATATTTTCGCTCCTTTGACTATTTTTTGATTTTTAATGGACATGTGCGAATACCGAAAATTGCATATAACGGACAAAAACCAATGGATGCGGTTATAATAGGCATTAAACCTATCAAGCCCCAGTATTTATTGTTGTTATCAACAAACAACAGCATGCTTAGTAAGGCTAGACCCATGATTATGCGAATGATTTTATCAATTGTACCTACGTTTTTCATAATGTTCACCTCCATAATATGGTTATAATATACCATAGCATAAAATAATATTCTGTAACTTTGTCACAAAGTTATAAAAAAACCCATTCATGGATGATTTATCCTACGAATGGGTTTGATTTTAATTTGCGTTCTTACATTTCATCCAATGTTTTAAAAACATAGCCTCGTGCTTGCACTGCCTTAATTATTCTATCCAATGCCTCTGTATTGTCCTTCGATACAGCATGAAGCAACAGCACCTCGCCAGGATGTAAGCGGTTCATCACAACATTGTAAGCATTATCAGCACCCTTTTGTGCCTTTGTATCCCAGTCCGCATAGGCAAAGCTCCAAAATACCGAACGATAGCCTAAAGATTTTGTAATCGCTAATGTACGTTCACTGTACTCTCCACGAGGTGCACGGAAATACGTCATTTTCTTGCCAAACATGTCATGGAATGTGCGTTCAACCCCTAAAATTTCCGCTTGCAGCTTGCTGTCATCTGTGATTTCAGGCATGCTTGGATGCGTCACGGAATGATTGCCTATTGTGTGACCTTCCGCAACCATTCGTTTCACCAAATTCGGTTGCGTTTTTATAAATTCACCTGTAATAAAAAAGGCTGCCTTGACATGATTAGCCTTGAGCGTATCTAATATAGATGGCGTGTAACCATTTTCATATCCTTCATCAAACGTTAAATAAATTACCTTTTGCGTGGTGTGGTGTATGTATATGGCGTTATATTGGTTGTAAAGCTTTTCAAGTGTTGCATCAACCTTTGAAGGCTGATGGTTGTCCTGCGGTAAAAAATAAAAACCCAATTTTTTGTTGGTTAACCCAGTTGTCACAATGGGTGAGGATTTTAGCGGAACGGAGGTAGGGGAAGCGGTAGGCATTGCGGAATTAGCAGGTTTTTTAGTAGCCTTTGGTGTTGAAGCCTGTGTAGGTTGTGGCGTATGTTGCACAGCTAATACGGGTGTTTCTGGGCTTGGGCTTGGGTTAGGTGTGGTTGTGCTCACCGTTGCTGGCTGGCAAGCCGTTAAAATGCAAACGATGCACAAGCCAAATAACCATGGTTTTTTCATACTTTCACCGCTTTCTATGGAGTAGCTATAGTATAACAAATTTGAATTGGTTACGCAACATGTTTGTGACTGAATAGTTTGTTCTATTATAAGAATTATCAGCTTTTGGCACAGGTGAAAACCTTACTTTCTTTTTCTATCGCAAAAAGAAAGTAACAAAGAAAAATACTCTTTGAGTGTTTGGGTTTCGCCGTCTGCGGACGACGACAAAGGGCGCTGCCCTTTTGAAACCCGTAATTTTTTGAAAAAAATTAAGTAAAACTTTAATTAAGAACCCCCATT
>JACMMQ010000108.1 GCA_014378955.1 Clostridia bacterium | reverse complement strand
TATCAATATATTCCTGTGGCAATTTTTTTGGATGCTTTACAAAGTATTGATAAAGCGTGTGTACAATTTTTTCCGCTTTATTTTCCTCCGTTTTGGCGGTAGAGCCAATGTAAACATGCTCAAACATAAATTCACGTAGCACCTTTGTCGCCTGTGCGACCGGCTCACTCATGATAATATCCGCCTGTCCTGCACTATTTTTTAAAATGTCCAAAATCATGGTATTGATGCGTTTTCCGTGCGAATTTCCTAAAATTTCGACGGATATTTTGGGCAGTGCCTCACTTTTTAAAATTCCACCACGCACGGCATCATCAATATCATGGTTGATATAGGCAATTCGATCGGCAAATTTTATCAATCGTCCTTCAATAGTGCTTGCTTTGTGCTCGCCTGTATGATTGACAATGCCGTCTCGCACCTCATAGGTCAAGTTCATGCCTTTGCCATTTTCAAGCACCTCAACCACCCGCAAGCTTTGCTCGTAATGCTTAAAGCCACTTGGACAAATTTCATTCAACGCACGTTCACCGGCATGTCCAAACGGCGTATGTCCTAAATCATGCGCTAGCGCAATTGCCTCAGTCAAATCTTCGTTGAGCTTAAGCCCTTTTGCCATAGTGCGTGCGATTTGCGACACCTCAAGGGTATGTGTCAAGCGTGTTCGATAATGGTCACCGTCTGGAATGATGAACACCTGCGTTTTATGTTTTAAACGTCGAAACGACTTAGAATGTGTAATACGGTCACGGTCACGTTGAAAAACCGTACGAATGTCACAGGGCACAATTGCTTTTTCTCTTCCCTTTGAGTTGACGGCTTGTGTCGCATAGGGCGATAATACCAAAAGCTCTGTTTGCTCAATCATTTCACGTATGTTCATATTGTTCACCTTCAATTTTATGAATTTTAACACTCTATTATATATACTGCATGTAATCAAAAAATACCTTTATTTACATGGAAACTTTCTGCAACATATTTTGATAAAAGTCATAAAAAAGGTAAAAATAATGTTGCAAAGGAGTGATATGATATGGCAAAAGCAGGTATGCGAAGACCTGATCCATCCGACCCACACGGTACTGAAAGCAACAAAAAAACAACAATACCACAAAATGTTGTTCACCCAGTACCTGAAATCAAGGGCAAGAAAAAAAGAGGACATGAAAAATCAGAACCAACATAAAGGAGATAATTATGCCAAAAGACAGCCAACCTGATAACAAAAAGGCAAGAAAAGAAAAGGCAAACTACCAAACACCCATCACAAAAGAAAATCAAAATGATAATCCTAACAGCAAAAAACAATCAGCACCGAAAAATTAACGGTTGAACACGGTGGGCGCTGCCCACGCCCGCCCCTTTTTGAAAAAAGGGGACAAAAACTTTAGTTGGGGAATTTTAATCACTGTCGTCAACTTAACAATTAAATAGTATGTAAAGAGATAATAGCACATTAAAGCCATGGGTAAATGTTTAACTATTATTTTGCTTTTATACTTTTGTACTTTCATTTTTGATTAGTCTAAACTTCTATGCGTTATCATATATTCTAAGCAACAAATACACAAGATTAAGGAATTTTTCGTTTATATACTATGTTCTG
>JACMMQ010000107.1 GCA_014378955.1 Clostridia bacterium | reverse complement strand
TTGCCTGCTCTTCCTCATTCAAGCAAACAGGCATCGTGCTTTTTTCATCTTGTATGTATTGCACGGTCAAGCCCAAATGTTCAAATTCCTCTAATATATCGGACACCTCGGTCACCATTTTCGCCCCTTGCTTAATCAAGCGATTGGCACCGACCGATCCTTCAAAATCAATGTTACCTGGGATAGCAAAAACCTCTCTGCCCTGCTGGTTTGCAAGCTCTGCAGAAATCAATGCACCGCTTTTTTCAGGTGCTTCCACAATGACCACCCCATGCGATATGCCTGTGATGATACGGTTGCGGTTGGGGAAAATATGTGCCTGTGGCTGTGTGCCTGGTAGTAGCTCGGTCACAATGCCACCGTGGCTTATTGCTTGCTCACGTATTTTGCGTGTGTCATATGGGTAAAAAATATCAAGGCCACAGCCCAACACGCCCAGTGTGCGTCCTGAAGCTTCTATCGCCGCTTGGTGTGCGGCACCGTCTATCCCTCGTGCCATACCGCTTACTATAAAGACACCCTTTGCCGCTAACTGTTTTGATAGCTGAGCCGCCATTTTTTTGCCATAATACGAAGCCGTTCGGCTCCCCACCATCGCAATGGTAAGTGTATCTTGCTCTGGCAGCTCGCCCTGCACAAATAACAGGTGCGGCGGATCGAAAATATTGCGTAAGCGTTCTGGATAGGATGCTTCCGTGATGGTGATTATTTTAGCTCCAAGATTTGCCGTTTGAACAAGCACATTTTGCGCATCCCTTAAATCTCGCTTCAATACCTTGTCCGCCTCTAGTTTGGAAAAACATGTCCCAAGCAATGACACAATGGTCGCATCAGGCGCTTCAAAAAGCTGTTGGGGTGTTTCAAAATGCGAAAGGACATTTGCCATTTTATGATTATCCATACCGAGTATGCGGTAAAGCCATACCCAAAAACAATATGTTTCGTGCATAGTGTTTGGCAAATCCTCCTTTCGTTATACTATGATTTTTTAGGAATTATCATTTTTTTAGCGCTCTTTGCTTGACCGCTTCAAACATCAAAATGCCTGCCGCTACTGCAACATTGAGCGACTCTGCCAATCCAGGCATGATAATTTTGACAGGCAATGCTGTATAATCCCGCACCAGCTGCGAAATGCCCTCTGCTTCATTGCCAACAGCAATGCAAAGACCACCGCTCATATCAGCGTCATAATATACATGCTGTGCCGATAAATCGCCCGAAAGCAACTGGATGCCATTTTGCTTGAATTGCAAAAACAAAGCCTCGGCATCGTCCACCTGCACAATCGGCACATGAAACAATGCGCCCATCGTTGACCGAACGGTTTTGTCATTATACACATCCACACAGCCCTTGGATAAAAAGACGCCTGCGACACCTGCCGCATCTGCCGTGCGTAAGATAGTGCCCATATTGCCTGGATCACTTACGCAATCCAAATATAAAAAGAAGTTGTTTGTGCCATTTAATAGGTCTTGTTGCGCCATTTGAGGCATTTTCGCAACCGCTAATATGCCCTGCGGCGTTTGCGTGTTTGCAACCTTATCAAAGATATTATCCGCAATTACGTAAATCGTCAAGCCTTTTATGGAAATATTTTGTAAAAAGGTTTGTCCAGCTTGCGAAAGATGAAAGGTATTGGAAAGCAATATGCAAGAAATTGGTGCATCAGCAGATAGCGCATCTTGAATTAAACGCTCCCCTTCAAGCAAAAATTCCTGTGCCTTTTCACGGTACGCACGCCTTTCAAGCTTTTGGATATGCTTAATCATTTGGTTGTGTTGACTTTCTATAAAAATAGGTTGCATAAAGTTCTCCTATACTAGAACATTGTGGGCGCTGCCCACGCCCGCCCCTTTTTGAAAAAAGGGGACAAAAACTTTAATGTGATTGATTTAAATAACTGAAGTTTTACTCAATTTTTTTCAAAAAAGTGCGGGTTTAAAGGGCAGCGCCCTTTATTGTCGTCCGCAGACGGCGAAATCCAAACACTCAAAGAGTATTTTTCTTTGTTACTTTCTTTTTGCGATAGAAAAAGAAAGTAA
>JACMMQ010000106.1 GCA_014378955.1 Clostridia bacterium | reverse complement strand
CCGGAACTCTTTCAAGAAATCATCAAACAAGCGCAAAACTATGACGAGGTTATACTGACCTATATGGAGCGAGGCACGCAAATCGTCATCACAGCCAATGCCAAAGGGGTACAGTCCAAAACGTCAGACGTTACAACACCCATTCTGGACACCCCAAAAACCGCGCATATCGGCAACCGAGCCTATCTCATCAAGGTGGGTCAGGCAGATGCTTTGCTAAAGGAAATCGGTATTTTATCGCAGGATGGTAAAATTAAAAATGACATGATTCGCAAATACAATCAAATTGACCATTTCGTAGAATTGATAGACAAATTGCTAAAGGAATTGCCACAGGGTGATTTAGTGACGGTACTGGATTGTGGCTGTGGAAAATCTTATTTATCGTTTGTTTTGAATTTCTACTTGAAAAATATATTGAAAAGACCGTGCCAATTTATTGGCTTAGATTACAGTGAGACGGTGATTGAAGCAAGTCGTAAAATGGCAAAAAATTTAGCCTATCACAACATGACGTTCATTCAGACCGATATTTTGGCATACACGCCAGATCGCCCAATTGACTTGGTGATTAGCTTGCATGCCTGTGATACCGCAACGGACATGGCGCTTGGGTTGGGTATTCGAACCCATGCGAAAGCGATGGTATCGGTGCCATGCTGTCAAAAGGAATTATTAGGGCAAATCAAATATGAACCGTTTGCACCAATCTTTAAACACGGCATATTAAAAGCACGTATGGCAGATGCGTTAACCGATGGCTTGAGGGCGTTAAAGCTTGAAGCTTGTGGCTATGAAGTATCTGTTTTAGAATATATATCACCGCTTGAAACCCCTAAGAATTTGATGCTGCGTGCGGTCAAAACAAAAGCACAAAACATTGCGGCAACGGCAGAATATAACACCCTTAAAAAGCTTTTGGGCGTATCGCCTGCAATTGATTATTACAGTGAACAGATTGGAGAAATGTGAGATGTTGGTGCGTACAATCTATGTAGAAAAAAAGAGCGGTTTTAATGTTGAAGCGAAAAGCTTGAAGCGTGATTTGGTGGATAATTTAGGCATTACTGCCATTACAAACGTACGATTGATCAATCGTTACGATGTGGAGGGCTTAACAGACGAACAATATCAGGCGGCAAGTCAGTTGGTATTTTCAGAACCACAGGTAGACAATGTTTTTCACGAGAAAATTGCAATAGATGCGCAAGATGCCTGCTTTGCGGTCGCATATTTGCCTGGGCAATATGACCAAAGAGCAGATTCAGCGGCACAATGCATTCAAATATTGACACAGAACGATCGCCCAAGACTACAAAGTGCGAAGCTTATTGCATTATCAGGAGATTTGGACGCACAAACCATTGGACGCATCAAGGACTATGTCATCAATCCCGTAGAAGCGCACGAAATTAGCTTAGAAAAACCTAAAACATTGGTGGTCAACATGGTCGCACCCACAACAGTAGAAACGGTGAACGGCTTTATTGGCATGGATGAGCAAGCATTAAACACCTTGCTTGGCGAAATGGGCTTTGCGATGGATTTGGATGATTTGAAATTCTGTCAAAGCTATTTTAGCGAACAAGAAAAACGTGACCCAACGCTCACAGAAATGCGCATGATTGACACCTACTGGTCAGATCATTGCCGACACACCACCTTTATGACTGAGCTTGAAAGTGTACAAGCGGTCAAAGGGGCAGTTGCGGACAAAATCATGGCAGTGTTTGAGGATTATTTACTATCACGTGCAGACCTGTATAAAGGACGAGATAAAAAAGTATGCTTGATGGATTTAGCGACCATTGGCGCGAAATATTGCAAAAAGAACGGCTTGCTAGATGATATTGATGAATCAGACGAAATCAATGCCTGTAGCATTGTGGCACAGGTGGACGTGGACGGCATAATGCAAGAATGGTTGGTCATGTTTAAAAATGAAACACACAACCATCCCACAGAAATCGAGCCTTTTGGTGGTGCGGCAACGTGCTTGGGCGGTGCAATTCGTGACCCATTATCTGGTAGAACGTACGTATACCAAGCAATGCGTGTCACGGGCAGTGGCGACCCTCGCACTTCTGTACAGGATACGTTATCGGGCAAGCTCCCACAACGCAAAATATCCACTGGAGCGGCGGCTGGGTACAGTGCATACGGCAATCAAATCGGCTTGGCAACGGGACATGTGACAGAGGTATACCATGAAGGGTATGTCGCAAAACGCATGGAAATCGGTGCAGTCGTAGGGGCAGCACCTCGTAGTAATGTACGCCGTGACAAGCCGCAAGCAGGCGACGTCATTATCTTATTAGGTGGACGCACAGGGCGTGATGGCTGTGGTGGTGCGACTGGTTCGTCCAAGGCACACACTGAGCAATCACTTGAAACATGTGGTGCAGAGGTTCAAAAGGGCAATCCTCCAGAGGAAAGAAAGCTACAACGTCTATTTAGAAACCCTGACGTGACAAAGCTCATTAAAAAGTGTAATGACTTTGGTGCAGGCGGTATTTCTGTTGCAATTGGCGAATTGGCAGAGGGGCTTTGTATTCAATTGGATAAAGTGCCTAAAAAATATGATGGCTTGGATGGTACAGAGCTTGCGATATCAGAATCACAAGAGCGTATGGCGGTTGTCATTGCGGCAACGGATGCAGATAATTTCATTTTAGAAGCACAAAAAGAAAATTTAGAAGCAACACAGGTGGCAGTGGTCACTGCGGTTGAACGCTTGGTGATGCAATGGGAAGGTAACACCATTGTGGACATTGATCGAGCATTTTTAAATTCAAACGGTGCGGCGAAAAAAACCACCGTGAAGGTTACAAACCCAACAGAACAGAGCTTTTTTACCCCAAAGCCAATGAAGAAGGAATTAAAATCAGCATGGCTTGACATGCTTTCGAATTTAAATGTTTGTAGCCAAAAGGGCTTGATTGAGCGCTTTGACAGCACCATCGGTGCAGGCACAGTGCTCATGCCATTTGGTGGTAAAACACAGCAAACACCTACACAGGCGATGGTTGCAAAAATTCCAGTGCTACAAGGTGAAACCAAAACAGGCACCTTTATGGCATATGGTTTTAATCCATATCTATCCGAATACAGTCCTTTTCACGGGGCGGTATATGCAGTTGTTGAAGCGGTGACCAAGGTGGTTGCAACGGGTGGCGATTATCAGAAAATTCGTTTGACGTTGCAGGAATATTTTGAGCGCTTGGGCAACGATGCAGAAAAATGGGGTAAACCATTTGCTGCGCTACTCGGTGCATATTATGCGCAAAAGCAGTTAGGCTTGCCAGCAATTGGCGGCAAGGACAGCATGTCTGGCACCTTTAAGGAACTAACCGTTCCACCAACATTGGTAGCGTTTGCGATTGCGGTGGGCGACGTATCCAAGGCGGTTTCACAGGAATTCAAGCAAAGCGGAAGCGTTGTTGCGCTCATTCCAATAGCAACCGATGAGGAGCATTTACCGAACTTTGAAGCTTTAAAAGATAATTATAATAAATTGCATGCGTTGGTAAATGACGGCAAGCTTTTAGCAACCTTTGCGGTCACAAGCGGCGGCGTTGCAGAGGGCATTAGCAAAATGTGCTTTGGGAATGAAATTGGTTTTGAAAGTAATGATTCAGTACAACAAGAGCAGCTATTTACGCCACAATATGGCGCAATCATCGTAGAAGTCAACGCGGAAAGCGATTTGGCAGGCATAAATTATCAATTGCTAGGACAAACGCTAGAAACACCACACATCAAGGTAGGGGACACCACCATCACCTTGGCTGATGCATTGTCCGCTTGGACAAAACCACTTGAAAAGACCTTCCCAACACAGGCGAAGGAATCTTTTGACGTACAACCGCCAAGCATTGAATATACTAGTGCAAAGAAATCAGATGCAACCATTAAAGTTGCAAAGCCACGCATTTTCATCCCTGTTTTCCCAGGGACAAACTGTGAATACGATACCGCAAAGGCGTTTGAACGTGCTGGCGGTATTGCGGATGTGTTTGTGGTGTGCAATTTGAATGCGCAAGCGATTGAGCAGTCATTAGCAATCATGGAGCAAAAAATTAAACAAAGCCAAATCATTATGATTCCCGGTGGTTTTAGCGGTGGGGACGAGCCAGACGGCTCGGGCAAATTCATTGCAACCGCATTTCGTAATGCACGCATCAAGCAAGCAGTGATGCAACTGTTAAAACAACGTGACGGCTTGATGCTAGGTATTTGCAACGGTTTTCAAGCGCTTGTAAAATTGGGCTTAGTGCCTTTTGGTGAAATTGTAGACACCGATGAGAACTGTCCTACCTTGACATACAACACGCTTGGTCGACATATTTCTATGATGGCACACACAAAGGTGACCTCTAATTTATCGCCTTGGCTTCAAAATGTAAATGTGGGCGATGTGCATGCCATTGCAATGTCCCACGGCGAAGGACGCTTTGTCGCAAATGATGAAACGCTCAAACAATTGATACAAAATGGGCAAATTGCAACGCAATACGTGGATGGACTAGGCAATGCAACCTATGACATAGCGAGCAATCCCAACGGCTCGATGTATGCGATCGAAGGTATTACCAGTCCTGATGGTCGTGTACTAGGAAAAATGGGACATTCGGAGCGTATTGGACAGCATGTTGTTCAAAATGTACCAGGTGAAAAGGATCAAAAATTATTTGAGGCAGGTATTCAATATTTTAGTTAATGAAGCTTGATAAATTCCAAAAGTTAATGATATTATTTTTAAAGAACCCCAAGCGTTCCTCCTTAAAATCAATAGAAATGGGGCTTGAAAATGAAAAGAATTATCTCATGGGTTATACTTATTTGTATGAGTAGTGTATTCACGCTTACAACAACACGGTCTACTGTTGATGCAGCAATCACAACACAAGCATACCGTTGGAGCAATGTAGCGATTGGTGGGGGAGGGTATGTTACAGGTCTTATAATCCACCCTAAAGAGCCAAATTTAGTCTATATGCGTACCGACGTAGGGGGTATTTACCGTTGGGATAATACAAGCTTTAAGTGGATTCAGCTCATGGGATGGGTAACAGAGGCAGAGAAAAATCTCTATGGCGGTGAAAGTATTGCCCTTGACCCTAATGAACCCAATAATTTATATACCGCAGCTGGGAAATATGGTGATTGGACACCCAATGACGTGTTAAAGTCTACCGACAGAGGCGCAACATGGCAAAGAACCAATTTAAATGTGAAAATGAATGCCAATGGTGATGGCAAAGCGGCAGGAGAACGCCTGGCAGTGGACCCGAACAAAAGCAGTATTATTTATTTTGCATCACGTTTAGATGGCTTGTGGAAAAGCACCTCCTCGGCAAACAGTGGTACATGGAGTAAGGTAAGTGCATTTCCAATCACAGGGCAGATTGATACCAATAAAATAGGACTTACTTTTGTGCAATTTGACAACAGTTCTGGCACTGCTGGCAATGCATCGCAAAAAATCTACGTAGGTGCATGGGGCAGAGGGGTTTACACTAGTACCGATGGTGGAAGCACTTGGAGTTTAATGTCTGGCAGTCCTGTGAATCCCAATAGGGCGGTTATTGCACCAGATGGTACACTGTATGTTTCTCATAGTACTGGGGTGAAAAAGTTTAAAAACAATACGTGGACAGATATTACCCCTTCAACCGCCTATTCTTATGAGTACTGTGGTATTACCATTGACCCAACTGATCCTAATATTTTAATGACAGCAGTTTTTAGATCAAGCAATGGTAGTCATGGTATGCCTGTCTATCGTTCCACCAATGGGGGAACCTCTTGGACAAAGATAAATATGACAAAAAATCAGACGGTGAAGTGGACGCCAAGCTGGCATTTTGCCTCGGCAACATCCACCTTAACCATTGACCCACATGACCCTAAGCGAGTTTGGTTTGCTGATTGGTATGCTGTATTTAGGACAGAGGATATTACCGTCAATCCATCTATTTGGACCAATTACGAATATGGGCATGAGGAACTTGTTACAGTGAGTAATCTTATTAGCCCTCCTTCTGGCGATGTAAAGTTATTTAGTGGCTTTGCAGATGTTGGTGGCTTTGAGCATCTCAAGGTAAGGACTTTTCCAGACACTAGTTATTATAGTCGTGGAGAAATTCCTGATATGATAACCACAGGCATTGATTTTCAGAATACAAATCCTAATTTTGTGGTGAGAGTTGGCACAAATGGATGGACTGGTCCAGGAAAAGGTGGATATTCCACCGATCAGGGCAAAACCTATAGTGCTTTTACGAGCAACCCAGGCTCTGGAGGCAGAGTAGCTGTTTCGGCGAATAGTGAGCGAATAGTTTGGGCAGCAAGGGGAACCACTAATACCGTCAAATATTCGACCGATCGTGGCACAACATGGCAAAATTCAGCAGGGCTTCCTGGAACGGTCGCAGGGTCTGACACCAACATTTTTAAGTGGAATCAGCCTCTTGCGGCAGATAAAATAGACGGTAATAAATTTTACGCTTATGCAAGTGGTAAGCTTTACCGTAGCACCGATGGGGCAGCGAATTTTACTGCTGTAAACACGACACTTCCAGACTATTGGGAATCAAAGATTGCCACCGCTCCTGATATGAACGGAGAGGTGTGGGGTGCATTTGACACCAGTGGCTTGTACCGTTCAAGTGATTCGGGGCAAACATTTACAAAATTTGCAAACGTTCAGCGTGCGCACATGATTGCGTTCGGGAAAAATGCTGCAGGCAAGAGTAATCCTACCGTATTTGTTTATGGAACAATTGACAATACAATCGGAATATTTCGCTCTGATGATATGGGGACAAATTGGGTTAGGGTGAATGTAAGCAATTCAACGGCAGGCAATGACCCCAACTGTATGGGAGCAGATCGACAAATCTTTGGACGTGTGTACATTGGCACAAATGGATCGGGCATCCTTTTTGGGGAGCCTGTCACAACACCAGAAGAGTCGCCGCCCCCTATAACTACACCTCCCCCAGCACCTACCATTAACCCAGTTGCTTATTGGAAATTTGATGAAAATACTGGAGCGACGGTGGCTGACTCCGCGGGCAATGGGTTGACAGGGAATAGTACTAGAGCAGCTTGGGATACGGGACGGTTAAATAGTGGCTTGAAATTTGATAATGCTAATGCCGCCAATAGCTATGTCAAGGATACGACAACGTATATGGGAACCTCAGGGACAACCGATACAAATTATGATTACAAAGGACTAATTGATGAGGTGAAGGTATACAACACCTCCCTATCAGCACAACAAATAAGAGATCTTTATAACAAAATTCAAAACCCTGTGTTAAAGGTATTTTCGTTGCCTATGCAGATTGGGCAAACAGACGTAAATCCGATTAACAAGACGGTACAGGTCAAAGTACCCATTCACACAGATGTAAGGTCGCTTGTGCCAAAAGTGATTCCCGAGTTATTTTGTAAAATATTTCCAGAAAATGGAACTACAATAAATTTTTCTAAACCTGTCCCGTATACCGCCTGGGATGAACAGGGAAATGAAGAAAGTTGGCTGGCGACGGTAGCGTTTGAGACAACAAGTGGCGTAGATGTCGGTATATTGGATGTAGGTATTTTTGAACCTTATGCAAAAATCGGTGACGATGTGCATTTAAGTGCTACACTCATCAACTTAGGCAACACTGCAATTGACCCAACGAAAATCTTGCGTGGAAAGTGGTATATCAATGGTGTGGCTGAGGAGGTTGCAACTTGTGCCCCATTGGGCAGTGAGTTGCAACCTGGCAAAAGATATAAGGCGAAATCGCTCTCCACTTTTAAACTTACACAAGATAACTTGAATCTTTCCTTTGTATTAGATAGTGGGGATATGCTTTCGGTCGCAGATGCTAATAGTAGCAACAATGCGCTTGAATCGTTGGTCAGTACTGCCCCTATAATTGCGATGAATCAAACAACAGGAAGCTCCAATCATGGCTTGTTTACGGTGTCAGGGACCGTAAACAAGGCGTGTAAGGTGTTTATTAACTATAAAGAAGTGCCACTTTCACCTTTGCTTTCCTATGAAACGGTGGTCACGCTTAATCAAGGGCAAAACAACATTCGAGCAGAGGCAGTGGATGCAAAAGGAGCACGGTCAGCCCCTGTCATACTTCAAGTAAGCAACAACACCTTTTCAGTCGGTACTCCTGAAATTTTTGACCTGTCGGGGACAAGCGTGATAATACTCAATCCTACTGCAATGGATATTCTCAATACGGGATTAAAAGTGATTAATAACACAGACGAAAATCGGAATACAACACTCATTGTGGCACTTTACCATGCAGATGGTAGATTAGTCAGTTGTGTTCGTGCGAATGCAACTATTTTGTCGGGTGAAAAGGAAGAGTTGAATACGGTGTTAGAATTTCCCAACGAGGTGCAACCACAGGATTACATAAAAGTTTTTGTTTGGGGCGACACCACAACACTCACGCCATTGCTTCAAGCAATAAAAAGATAACATATTCAAATTTGCGTTTTCTGACTGCCTGTTACGAAGAAATGACCCAACAATAAGATAAGAGGTGATCGTATGTGTAAAATATTGCGTTTTGGACAAATGGTTGAACAGTTAGGTGTATCGGACATTCATCCTGCGTGGGAAAAAGATTGGACAATTTCACAGGCGACTTATCCAGGCAGGAAAAACATACCATTTTTAGCAAGCGGTTTTTTTGAGCAGGTGAATCATGATTTGAAACTATCTGACTTAGTGAAAGAAGCCTATGACATAGCGCTCAACATCGTCAATGAAAGCGAAGCATTAAGCGCATTGGCATGGCATTGTCACACGGTTCTTTTTGAGCAAGAGGATTTTCATTACGAGCTTTTGAAAAATTGGATTGACTTAGAGGCTGCAATGGGCGAGCATAAAGGTATGTTTGCGATGCTTGTATTTTGTTCTGCTATTCCAAAATTGAAGGATTTTTACCAACGAAAAGGCATCCCAAACGATATTTTCGTGGACACATTGCATGATGTACAGATATGGTTAGACCATTACAAGTATGAATACGGTGTTTGGGGCTTAAAAGAGCTTTCGTGGTTGATTGCTCATTTCAAAGGGAAGCTATTCACATTAGGACGCTTACAATTTGCTTTTTGTAATTTTTATAATGACGTAGAGGTTTTTCGAAAATATGACACAGGTGAATTGATGACATTAGCAGGTCATGGTGCCAGATTTAGAGCGGATGGCATGGTTGACGGTACAAACGGTATTTTTGACGAGCAAAAGGGTTGGATGTCATCACTGATTATAGATGACGACCTTATTCGTACCAATACGGTAATTAGAAATGGCGCCGCTCAATACGATGAAAAGGCATTTAATTTAAAGCAATGGCAATGCATCTTGCACAAAGGGGCACGCATAATTGATGTACATATTCCAGAAGGCAGTAAATTACAAGAGGCGCTGTGTAGTGACTCTCTTTTTAAAGCCTCTGCTTTTTTTGAAACCTACTTTCCTGATTATCATTATCATGTTTTCGGGTGTAATGCTTGGCTTTTGAACCCACAGCTTCAAAAGATTTTACCGCAAAATTCAAACATTGTAAAATTTCAAAAGCTTTTTCAATTATTCCCAATTTTGGGCAATAATAAGCAAACATTTGATAAGGTTTTTGGTGGAAAGCCAAAGGATATAGCTAATGCACCGCAAGACAGTCATCTGAGAAAAGCAATCGTACAGCATGTTTTGGCAGGCAATGACATGCACAACGGGGCTGGATATATTGTAAAGGGCGATTGGATTAGAAACAATGAGAATGATGAGATATGATGTATAACAAAGGCATAATCGCAAAAGAAAACGGCGACATCTACATTTATTACGCTTCATCGGACACACGCATTCATGTCGCAACGACAACGGTTGCACAAATGTGCTGTTAATTTTACTAGAGTTTAATTAGGGGGAGAGCGTTTTATGAGTATTAGCAAAAAGGTAGTTATTCTATCGTCGGCAATTTTACTATTTTCATTCACGGTTATTTATTTTCTGACGTCCAGTCTTTCGGCAGGAATCATTTTATCCATGTATAAGCAAACCATTAATGGTTATCAAAAAATGGGCATGGAGATGATAAATAAAGAATTTGATGGAAACTGGGAGATAAGAGACTCGAAACTATATAAAGGCGATAAAAAATTCAACGATGATCATTTAATTGTTGATATTATTTTAAAAAATACCGGCGCATATGCCACGATATTTCAAAATGACGTTAGAATTTCAACAAGCGTACCAGGGGATAACAATGGCCGTGCAATAGGCACTAAATTAAAGGAAGATATTGCTAAGATTGTGTTAGAAAAAGGCGAGTCATTCCTTGGAGAAGCAACCATTTTGGGTAAAAGCCACATTGCTTATTATGAACCTATTAAAGATATCACCAACAAACCGATTGGCGTTTGGTTTGTTGGTGTATCAAAAGATAATGTTGTAGATTTAGAAAATAAGTTTAAACTATGGTTTTTGATTGTTGGCGTATTGTTGTTTGCACTTTCAAGTGTTATATTCTTTATTTTTATTAAGGTTATTCTGCGTAATTTAGTCAAGGCAGTAAGTATAATGAAGGACATTGCTTTAGGGAATGGCGATTTAACAAAAAAAATAGAAGTCAATTCTAACGATGAAATTGGTGAATTTGCAAGTAATTTCAATATTTTTGTAGGAAAAATAGGAAGTATTGTTTTTGATGTTTCGCAGACGGCAATTAGCCTCAAAGATTGTTCAAGTACAATGATGAAACTATCTAATCAAACATCAATTAAAATAGATGAAACCAATGTAAAAACTGTTTCAGCAAATAAATCCGTGCAAGATATATCGCAAAACATGGAGCAAACCTCCAATACTCTTAACGCTACAAGCGCGAATATAAATACGATTGCCTCTGCTGTTGAAGAAATGAATGGGACGATTAGAAACCTAGCTTCAGCATCGGATGAAACATCTGTATCCGTTAAAAATGCTTCGGGATTGGTTGAAAACATAACGAGCAGTATAGGGCATGTAGCAACCTCAGCAAAGGATGTATTAAGCTCTGTAAAGAATGTTGTTACTGCTGTGAAGGAAATAAATGTTTCATTGAATGAGGTAAGCCATAATTGTTCAAAGTCAATGCAAATAACAGCAACAGCTAATGAAAAGTCAAAAGATACAAACTTGATCATTGATCAACTAAACACATCATCAAAGCAAATAGGGAAAATTATTGATGTGATTAATGATATTGCAGACCAAACCAATATGCTTGCGCTCAATGCTGCGATTGAAGCAGCGGGTGCTGGAGAAGCAGGAAAAGGCTTTGCCGTGGTAGCAAATGAAGTAAAAGAATTAGCGAAACAAACATCTGATGCAACAGACGAAATAAGTCAGCAAATAGAAACAATGCAGATAAACATGGACAATGCTATTTTAGCAGTAACTGAAATTACACAAGTAATAACTGCGATTATAAGCATTACCAATACAATTGCAGCGGCTGTTACAGAGCAAAGTGCAACGACTGGAGAAATATCCAATGCGGCAGTAAGTGCAGCAGGGAAGCTTGATGATATTACGAAAGAAATTGATGCTGTAGCGAATAATGCTCAAAATGTTACGCAAAGCGTAGAACAGTCTGCAAAAGGGGTGGTAGAGATTGCGAAATCTGCATCCGAATTGTCCATCGCCTCAAACGAGGTTGCAATGAATTCAGAAAGGGCATCTGTAAGCCTGGATGCAATTAGTAAAAATGCCCAAGGTATTAGCAATGGCACGGTTGGTATACTACAAAACATTCAAGATATTAATAGTGCATCGAATGTAATGAAAAGTGATGCTTCCGATACACATACGACTTCAATTATGCTTTCTGAATTGGCTTTGAAACTAGAGGAGTTGACTGGAAAGTTTAAAATTTAGCAGCATGTAAAATATTTTCCGTAAACACAACAACAAATGACCTTCTACGTTATAATAAAAATATAACATAGAAGGTCATTTGTTGTTGCCGAGATTACAAAGAGGTTGCCCAATATTGCGACAACCTCTTTGCACCTACGAATTCGAATGCTTGTGATAAACCTTGGATATTTGCGGACAAAGCAAGGGTAAAACAATCAAGTTGCCAGCGATCATAATCAGTATTTTAATCGATCGTAGGGGAAATAGTGCCATATACGCCCTGCCCATGAGAACCGATTGCCAGAATGTACCAAGCAATAAATCTACAAACACTTCATCTAATATTGCTACTAGCAATATGCGTATAAACAATGTTTTTTTATCAGTCACACGATAGAGCAGTAGACCGTATAGCAAACCTTCCAAAACAGCACTGAGTGTCAAGCCTGGGAAATAGCCACTTGGAGACGGAAACATCAAAACACCGATGACATCCGCTAATCCCGCTACAATGATTGCAGGCACAGCCCCAAACAACAAACCAGCCATTGCGATAGGCACAAAGCCAAAGCTCAAGCGAATAAACGGCGTTGGATAAATGGGCAACATACGCACTAAAACGATGTTGATAGCAACCAAAAACGACATGACAATCAACATTTTCAGCGGAATTTTTCTCAAAATAAATGCACCTCCTTTCTCTTTTTGGTAGCAAAATACACCACACAAAAGAGAAAACGAATGCAGGAAGGTAACCCCCATGACCGTAAAAAGGTACTCTTTTTGTGGCAGCGGAATGCAACAAACGCATCGCAAACCCGAAGGTTTTTCGTTCAAATGGCAACTTCCCGTCCACTTGACACTTAATACGAATTTAAAAATTCGTATAACGCACGTCCATCTACTCTGCCTTACAAAAGACATTATAACCCAAAGTACAAAAAAATGGAAGACTTTTTAAAAAGTTTGTGAATTGTATGTTTACTTTTATGTAGTGCTATGATATGATTTTATGAGATTGAATTTTTGGAGGAAAATTATGCGTATTAGCGGTTATGTGAAAATAATAGTAATGATATGCATCGTTCTCTTTG
>JACMMQ010000105.1 GCA_014378955.1 Clostridia bacterium | reverse complement strand
CGCATGGTGAGTGATTTAGAGAGATTGGCTAAAATAGAACGGTCCATACGAGCCGATTTCTACAGTCCCGACTGTTTTGTCATTCAAAATGATAGGATATACTTTTTGGACAAACTCCCCTTTAAAATTGGGGTAACGGCTTTTCATGCTCATGGCAGTTTGTTGTATAATTCGCTCACACATGCCGTTGTTATGCACGGTTGCATCCCAAAGGGCATTGCCGCCGCTGTTCCTCACACGCACAATAAGGCTATTTTCAATGGCGGACATGCCAATGCTCTCAATGCCCTCAACATTCCAACTGTTGTTGTGAAATTGTTGCGTAATCGCTATCACAATGTCCTTGTTTTTCTGTTCCTGATTTTGCTTCACATAGGTTTGAAACTGCTTGTCTAGCAATGCATTTGTAATAACGCTAACAAGCCCAACACAGATCAGTGCAATAAAAACATACGAAACGGTTAGCTTGGTACGCAAGCTAAATTGCATCATGTTCACCACCAAATCGGTAACCAACGCCATGTACGGTTATGATATATTTTGGACATTTTGATTGCGTTTCAATTTTCTGTCGCAGATTTTTGATGTGTGTGTCGATAATGCGGTCAAAGCCATCATAATCATCACCCAACGCTTTTTCAATCAATTCATTTCGTGTAAAAGTGCGAGCAGGATTTTGCACAAAAATCATTAAAATATTATATTCATGCGGTGTAAGATTTATCGGTTGGTTACATTTTCTAACCTCGTGCTTGAGCACGTCAATGACCAAATCATCTTCACAAAAGGACATAGTATTCACTAAGGGAATGGGGTTGTCAGACGTCCGCCTGAGCAGTGCAATCACCCTTGCAACGAGCTGTTTTGCACTAAATGGCTTGGTCATATAATCATCCGCACCGATGTCCAGCCCTTGAATAATATCCTCCTCAGCCACCTTGGCGGTGAGCATTAGGATGGGCACTCTAGACTTTTTGCGTATGATTTTACAAATTTCCTCGCCTGTCATATCAGGTAGCATCAAGTCTAAAATCACAAGGGAGGGGGATGCTTTTTCAAATATTTGTAAGGCGGTATGTCCGTCAAAAGCAACTTGCACGTAAAATCCTGCATGCTCAAGGTAGGATTTTAAAACATCAACAATTTTTGCTTCATCATCTACTATCAATATTTTTTGTTGCATTTAAAATCCCCCTTTTTTTAATTTGCTTTAAACCTTTTTAAACTTAATGAATTGGTCACCACTGAAACGGAGCTGAAAGCCATTGCAGCGCCAGCAATGATTGGATTGAGCAATCCAAATGCCGCAAACGGAATACCGATAATGTTATAAATAAACGCCCAAAATAGGTTTTGCTTAATCTTTCGCATGGTCTTTTTAGACAACAAAATGGCGGTCGCAATCGCACGTAAATCGCCACGCATGAGCGTTACATCAGCGGCCTCAATGGCAATGTCTGTGCCTGTGCCGATTGCCATGCCGATATCAGCAGTCGCAAGTGCAGGGGCGTCATTGATGCCATCGCCCACCATTGCAACAACCTTTCCTTGCTGTTTAAGCGCATTGACCTGTTCGGCTTTGTTTTGTGGTAAGACCTCGGCAAGTACGTTTTCAATACCCACTTGCTTGGCAATTGCATTGGCTGTTCGAATGTTGTCGCCAGTAATCATATACACCGCAATGCCCATTTTTTGCAAGCTTTCGATGGCTTGCTTTGAATGCTCTTTCACTGTATCCGCTACAGCGATAATCCCAGCCAGCACGCCATTCACAGACAATAGCATCGCTGTTTTGCCTTGGTCTTCAAATGCGATGATTGTATTTTCTATATTATGAATGGCAATGTTATTTTCAAGCATTAGCTTACGTGTGCCAATGAGCACAGTGAAGTCATCAATGAAAGCGGTCACGCCCATCCCAGGGATCGCTTGGAATTTTGTAGGGTCTGCCAATTCTGTAAATACAGTTTTACCATGATTATAAATTGCAACACCCAACGGATGCTCTGATTTTTTTTCTGCAATGGACGCTAAACGCAAAATCACTTCGTCGCTAAAAGCCCCCAAAGGCACAATGTCGGTCACGTCAGGCTTGCCTTTTGTAATGGTGCCTGTCTTATCCAGCACCACGGCATTGATTTGATAGGTTTTTTCGAGATGCTCGCCACCCTTAAATAAAATGCCGTTTTCAGCACCCTTGCCAGTACCCACCATAATGGCGGTAGGCGTTGCAAGTCCAAGTGCACAAGGACATGCAATAACAAGCACTGCGACTGCACTGACGAGGGCTTGCGTAACATCTGCACCGTGATACACGCCATAAAACCAGCCAAGAAAGGTAACAGCGGCTATCACTAAAACAATGGGTACAAACACACCTGCTACGGTATCGGCTATCTTTTGAATGGGTGCTTTTG
>JACMMQ010000012.1 GCA_014378955.1 Clostridia bacterium | reverse complement strand
CGTATTGGTTGCACCTGCATTGCCACTTCCCTGCTTACGAATGTCAAGCCCCATGCATTTACCAACGACAATAGACGTGTTAATACTCCCCAATAAATAGGCAATTACGCCAAAAATAACCCACAAAATCAATGCACTCACTCCTTTGATCTCTCTCTATTGATAAAGCGTACAGGCGTCCCTACTAAACCAAACGTTTCGCGAATTTGATTTTCAATATAGCGTACATATGAAAAGTGCATGAGGTCCTTCCTATTGACAAAAAGAACAAAGGTTGGTGGTTTGGTGGATGCCTGTGTCATGTAATATATCTTAAGGCTCTTGCCCTTATCTGACGGCGGTTGTACCTTGCCAGTTGCTTCATTCAAAATGTCATTGAGCATGCCTGTCGAAATACGCATTGCGTTCTGATTGCTCACATATTGAATGCGCTCAAATATTTTATCCACACGCTGACCTGTTTTTGCACTCATAAAAGCAATGGGTGCATACGTCATGAATGGCAAGCCATCCTGCACGTCCTTTTTGAAATTTTCCATGGTCATGGTATCTTTTTCAATCAAATCCCACTTGTTCACAACAAGGATGGTTGCCTTGCCTTCGTCGTGCGCAAACCCTGCAATCTTACTGTCCTGCTCGGTTACACCCTCTTGTGCATCTAGCATCATTAAGCATACGTCCGCACGCTCAACAGCCGCCAAAGCACGGATGACGCTGTACTTTTCAATATTTTCATAAATTCTACCACGCTTACGCATGCCTGCCGTATCAATAAAGAGGTATTTTACCCCATCCTTTTCAAAATACGAGTCAATTGCATCACGCGTTGTGCCTGGTATATCACTTACAATCACACGATTTTCACCTAATATGCGATTGATGAGTGAAGACTTCCCAGCATTTGGCTTGCCAATAACCGCCACTTTTATTACGTCATCTTCTTGCGCTTCCATTTCCACTGGCGGAAAATGTGCGACAATTTCATCCAACAAGTCACCAACGCCCAAGCCATGTACACTGGATACGGGAATCGGGTCGCCCAAGCCTAAGTTGTAAAATTCATATATTTCCATCGGCGGACTGCCGATATTATCCACCTTGTTGCAAGCTAAAACGATGGGCTTTTTAGATTTCATGAGCATTGCAGCCACTTCATTGTCCGTAGCGGTTAAGCCGTCACGTACATTGACCGTTAGCAAAATGACATCCGCTGTATCAATTGCAATTTCCGCTTGTCGGCGCATCTGCACCAAAATCTCATCATGACTTTCCGGCTCTATGCCCCCTGTGTCTATTAAGGTAAAGTTTCTACCAATCCATTCTCCCTGCGCATAAATACGATCTCGTGTCACACCTGGTGTGTCCTCAACAATCGAAATACGCTCTCCAATAATTTTATTAAATAGCGTTGATTTTCCAACATTCGGTCGACCAACAATCGCTACGATAGGCTTTGCCATGCGCGCATCACTCCTTTAGGTTATTGCTACTATTTTTTCAATAAATTCCGCACCATCATTTGAAATAGTAATGACTTGAACGCCAAGCGCTTGCTCCACTTGTGCAAGCGTGACATCATCTAAAAAGATGTCGCCATCACTTCTTAACATGACGGACGGAATGTATAAAATTTTCCCTTTTATTGTGTCCTGTAATTGCGAAATTAAATCCTGTCCAGTGACTAAACCAGAAACAGTTACGCCGTGACCAAAAAAATCATTTTGAATGGGTACGACATGCACAGTCAATCCGATAAAAATTTGTTGTAATCGATTGACTAAGCCTTGCATAAACGGGTATGCCGACACCCCAGTGGCTAGTGTTACTTCACGTTTTGTAATGCTTGTCACGGTGAAAGGTGCTAACCAATCATCAAATTCTTGTTGCATACAAGCGATCAATCCAACACCGTTCTCAATTTGAGGAAAATCCTCATACGCTTCATATGGAGGCAACGGCATTTGTGCCATCAAATAAAATTCATCTGCTAAATATACGAACCGTGTGCCATGTTCTGTTAAAAATTGCTGTTGCCATGCTTCAACCTGTATGACAACCTCACGTGCACTTGCTTCATCATAAGGAAGCATTTGCTTTAAATGTGCCCTGTGCTTGGTTAATCCAATGGGTACAACCGAAATGCTATTTAAATACGGGTATAGTTTATTTAAATCATCTAAGGTTTTATGCAAATGTTGTCCATCATTCACATCACGACATAATACGATTTGTCCATTCATTTGAATACGATGCGCCGCTAGCTTTTGCATGGTTGCTAAAATATTGCCTGCCTTTTTGTTGCCAAGCATTTGTATGCGTAAATCAGCATCGGTTGTATGTATGGAAATGTTGATGGGGCTTACTCGAAAACGAATAAGGCGGTTGATGTCGTCCTCGCTCATATTGGTGAGTGTGACATAGTTACCCTGCAAAAAGGACAGCCTAGAATCGTCATCCTTGAAATAGAGTGTTTGACGCATACCTTTGGGCAATTGGTCTATAAAACAAAAAATACATTGATTGCTACAGCTTCGTGCTTTTTCAATCAAAGGGTTCTGGAATGTAATGCCCAAGTCTTCAAAAGCATCTTTTTCCACCACAACATAATCCATTTCGCCATTCTTTTTAAGAATTTCAAGCGACAGCTCTTGTTCTGCAATGAGAAATCGATAGACTAAAATATCGGAAATAGGCTCATCATTGATTGCACAGAGCGTGTCTCCTTGTTCTAGTCCTATCTCTTGTGCGATGCTCTTTTCACTTACACTTTGTATCACGGCATTATATTTCATCATGGCAGATATCCTCTATTACTCATTTCTTGATATGATAATTTTCAATTTTGCATAAAGTGTATGGACAAACTGGATGCACACTTTGTCCATTATTGTAAGCACAAATAAACACCGTCGAAATAATTTCAACGGTGTCTATTATTGTTATTTCGTTGCTTCTGCTTTTGCCACTACCTCTTTACCGTTGTAAAAACCGCATGCACCACAAACTCTGTGCGGAAGCTTGAATTCGTGACAATGTGGACATTTAATCATACCTGGAATAAGAAGCTTCCAATTTGCTCTTCTCTTATCTCTTCTTGCTTTTGATGTTTTTCTCTTTGGGACTGCCATTTTAACACCTCCTTAAATTCTACAACTGCTTACTCATCCAACAGCTTTTTTAAAGCAGCAAAACGAGGGTCAATTTGTTTGTTATTGCAATTACACGGTGCTTTATTTAAATCAGCGTAGCATTCAGGACATAGTCCCTTGCACTGCTCATTACACAAAAATGTGAGCGGTAAATTCAGTATCAACTGGTTACACAAAAGATGTTCCGCATTGATTTGATGGTTATTTAACACAATGCTATCATCATCTTTATTAGCACCTTCGCTATCTAATATAAACAGCTCTTCAAATTCAAAGTGAATTGGTTCAACCATCGCAGCAGTACAGCGATCACACTGTACTTGAATTTCACCATTTACACGTGCCTGCATTTGCAAGTTACTACCATTGTTTACGATACTACCTTGTATTTGCATGGGTGCTTCAATAAGTACATCTATACCGTTAAAGGTAAATTGTGGTGGCTTGAGTTCAAGCATAAAATCAAGTTTTGCACCTTCATACTTAACAATACTTGTTACATCAATAACCATCTGTTCACCTCCATGAGCTATACAACGACTGTACTATGAACAACATACAACAAACGGTATTATACTAAAATATTCACTGTTTGTCAACTAAATATTTTTCTATGATGCTTATATCAATTTTTTTGTTTCTAGTGCAATGGACAATTCTTCATTGGTTGGAATGACCAAGGTGCGAACTTTTGCATTATCTGTGCTAATATCTAGTTCCTTACCACAAATTTTATTTTTTTCTGCATCAATTTCTAAACCTAAAAATCCAAGCCCTTGTGTTGAACGCAATCTCAAATCACTGTTGTTTTCACCAATGCCTGCTGTAAATACCACCGCATCAATACCGCCCATCAAAGCGGCGTACTGACCGATATATTTACGGATTGCATAGGCAAACATATCGATTGCAAGCTTAGCTCTCTTGCTTCCTTGGTCTTCAGCGTCGTATAAATCTCTAAAGTCAGAGGAAATACCCGAAATGCCAATTGCGCCTGATTCTTTGTTAAGCATTTCATTTACTTCTTGAAAGGATAATTTTTCCTTATCCATAATATAAGTAACAATGGCAGGGTCAATCGTTCCTGAACGAGTACCCATCAACACACCTGCTAATGGTGTAAAGCCCATGCTGGTCGCAACCGATTTACCGTTTTGTATGCCTGTGATGGAAGAGCCGTTGCCCAAATGGCACGTTACAATTTTCAAATCGTTTAATGGTTTGCCCAAAACAATTGCTGCACGCTCTGCGACATATTTATGTGAGGTGCCATGGAAGCCGTATCGGCGAATTTTATATTTTTCATACAATTCATAAGGAATTGCATACAGATAAGCTTCTGGAGGCATGGTTTGGTGAAAAGCTGTATCAAACACTGCAATTTCAGGTACGTTTGGCATTGCTTCTTGACAAGCCTTGATACCAACGATGTTTGGTGGGTTGTGTAAAGGCGCTAAATCACAGCAATCCTCTAGTGCTTTCATGACGTCAGCATCGATTATCGCTGAATCACTAAACAATTCGCCGCCATGTACAACACGGTGACCCACTGCGGTGATTTCTGTCATATCTGCAATCACACCATGGTCTTTGTTTGTCAAAGCCGCAAGCACCATTGTAATGGCATCCTTGTGGTCTTTCATCGGTTGATCAATTATCACGGTCTCTTTATCAAGTGGTGAGTGCTTAAGTCTTGAACCTTCAATCCCTATTCTTTCGCACAAGCCTTTTGCTAATACGGTGCTATTGGTCATATTGAACAATTGATATTTCAAGGAAGAGCTTCCTGCGTTGATGACTAAAATTTTCATATGCGTTTTCTCCTTAATTCATTTGGGCTTGTACGCATGTAATTGCGACAACGCCTACAATATCTTCTGCACTACAGCCACGAGAAAGGTCGTTGACTGGCTTTGCGATACCTTGTGTTATAGGACCG
>JACMMQ010000002.1 GCA_014378955.1 Clostridia bacterium | reverse complement strand
TAATAATCCTTGTATTCCTTTTTGATAATACCGAATTGGTCAATAATGTACGGCTGTGCATTGTCCTTGCTTTGGTCGATTTCGTAGGTAATCGCTGTAAGCTTGTCGCCATCTACCGTAATGCCCATAAAGTTTTGAATTTGTCCACGTACAGGTCTTGAAGGATCAGAAGGCTCTGCGCCATAAGCCGCTGCATGGTGTTCATCCGCAAGCTCAAACAGGTCATAATAGCTTGGTGCGATTGTTTTATTTCTATAATAAACCTTAGGTCCTGCTGTGTTAGGCGTAACAAATATGCTACCGTCTGGGTTGACGGTGTATTCTACATTTCTGCCGTTTAGCAATTCTGTAATTTTTGTCGTCGCTGTTGCTGTGCCGTTTTTGATTGGCTTAGAGCGTGCGTAGATGTGGTCATGCCCTTGCAATACCATGTCTGCACCAATTTCTGCCATGATGGGTGCCACCAATGTTCTTACGCCTGTTGCGCCCATGATGTCACTGTCCGTCGCATGGTTTGAGGTTGTGTACGGTCCCTTGTGCATGATGATGATAATCCACTTAGCCCCTGCTGTCTTTGCCGCCGCCGCATCGTCCTTCATCCACTGGATTTGTGCCGGTGTAAAATCTGAATACTGTGTGGAGGTTTCATTGTTGTTTAACACCATAAAATGTGCATTGCTATAATTATAGGAGAAATAAGCACCGCTTGTTGTAGGGGAATTTGGTGCAGGCTTTACATTCAAATGTTCCATGTAGGAATTGGCTTGTGCCTCGTGATTGCCTGGCGCTGCCACTAACGTTGTATTGAGCAAGCTTGCTTGTGAATGACCAAGCACCCAGTTCCATTGTGCTTCGTTTGAACCAGTATCCACAATGTCACCATTGAGCGCTACGAAATCCGCATTGCTCACCGTTGCAAGCGATTTTGCAATGGTTTCAGACGATAGGGTTGCTTCAGACTCATCCTTTGCTTGTGTATCTGCTAAATCGATAAAGGTGAACGCACCATTTGCATTGGCTGTTTTAAATGTGCCTACTTCACTCCAAAGGTTAAGCGCCTCGTCGCCAACACGATAAAAATAGGTTGTGCCAGCCATTAAGCCTGTCGCTTCTGCCTTATGTACCAATTCTGTCGCAGCGTTAGTTGCGATAGAAACTCTGCCTGTGAACTTAGTCGCATTCTCAAAATCAGCAGTTGCACTTGTTTTTTTAACCACCTGCAAATCGGAATTGCCAGATTTTTGGGTCGTGTACCAGGTAATGCCTTTTGCTGTGGTTGTGTCACCATTGAAGGTTGCTGTGATTTTGCTCACTGTGCCCAATGGTGCAGCTGGGTCAACAATTGGTGCTGGACTCGGGGAGGGTGATGCCGTTACACCTGCAACCAAGCCCTTGATGGACATTTCAAACCAAAGGTCTGAGCTTGTGCCATTATCTTGATGCACCTCTGCCGATAAGGTGTTTTCACCTTGTACAAAAAGGGTTTTGGGAACGGTAAAGGTCTCTTCCTTTGGTGAAAATCTTGCGCTTGTTGTATAGGTCACTGTCTCGCCATCCGCAATACCACGGCGGAATAGCTCTGTTCCATTTAAGTACACAACCGCACCATCGTCTGCATGTACATAAATTTCCATGTTTGCATAATTCGCTAGGTTTGTTACATTAAACTTTTTACGAAAATATGTGGTTATGTTTTTGTTGCTCGCATCACCGCCATAGCCAATGACCGTTCCGATTGGTAATGTTGCATCTGTTTCAGAAAAATCATCTCCGAAGCCAAGTGCACCTTTTCCACTGCTCCACGCTGCATCATCATAGTTTACAGCACGAAATGGTGTGCCAATGTCATCCTTCGTCACCAAGTATTTCCATACATCATCCTTTGCGAGTAACACATCTGCACCTGCTACATGACCGCCAGCTGCAAATACGCTGATTGCTGATAGCCCTGTGCTACAAATACTAAACAGCATCATAAACGAGAGTGTGAGTGCTAAAATTCTTTTTGACATTTTATAAACCCCTCCATTTTTTGTTTTGTGGACAATTCGTATTATATAGTACAACTGTTATTACCACATCATGAAAGGGTTAATAGTCTGTTAGGTTTTTGTTAAGTAGCGCTATTAATATATTTATATTTAACAACCATTTGTCGAATTTTGTCGTTTGTGCTGTTTAATATATTTTTAATTGACATGCCAAAGGACGGCGTGTTAGATAAATAACATGCCGTCCTCTCTGTATGATATAAGGGCTACTTTGCAATCAATTCCGCAATTTTCGCATCAATGTCTTGCGGTTTCACGGTTGGCGAAAAGCGTGCAACGACGTTGCCCTCTTTGTCCACCAAAAATTTTGTAAAATTCCACTTGATGTCTGTGCCAATAATGGCTTGTCCAATGTCCTTGAGCTTTTGCAGGAACGTTTTGGATTGATCGTCCTCTGTTTCTTCGTGCGTGGCTTGCTTTAAATACCGAAACAGCGGATGCGCATGCTCACCATTGACATCAATCTTTGCAAAGGTTTTAAAGGTCGTGCCAAATTTCAGCTGGCAAAACGATACGATTTCTGCATTCGTTTCAGGTGCTTGCGCCAAAAACTGGTTGCACGGAAAATCTAACAGCTCAAACCCTTGCGCCTGGTACTTCACATAAAGTTCTTGCAACGCATCATATTGTGGCGTTAATCCACAGCGTGTTGCGGTGTTTACGATTAACAACACCTTGTCTTTGTAGTCAGACATTGCCACCTCGTTTTGTTCGGCGTCTGAAACAACAAAATCATAAATACTCATCGCTATCACTCCTCTATTTTTGTATGATATACTTAGCACTATAAGCAATTAGCGTGTGCTTGTCAATGTTTTTTTGCAGTAAATCTACTTATGCAAAATTGCAATATTAAATCCCCAACTTTTTTAAAAAGTTTCTCTGATAAAAAAATATATGAACAAATGCTTTTATAGGTTTTTCAGCAGTCGTAGGGGATGGGTTGCCCATCCCGTTTTCAACATTTGTAAAAACAGTGTCATTTAAACTTCTACCTCGTTATATAATCAACAAGGTAGAAGTTCCATTTGTATTTGTTTAAATGCTTGTTAAAAATTCCTCAAACCACTTGACAAGACGACAAAAAAAGCGTATATTCATGATTAGAATGCTTTAGTTGCTAAATTATTTTATTTGACACAACCTATCAAAAGAATTCGTTACTTTTAAAATATACCTATTTATTATCGCACTACCTTTAAAGGGGGGCTTTTATTTGTCCATTATTTTACGTTACTTAATGAATAACATCCGTGAAAAAAAACTGCGGTCATTTTTGATATTGCTTGCGATTGTGCTATCCACGGCGCTTTATTTCGCTTCCAATGCGGTTTCTGCTTCGTTTACTGACACCATTGTCGGTCAACTCAAGAGCTTTTACGGGCAGGCGACGATTACCTTTTCACCCAACAAGGATGCAACCTTTCAATATATCAGCGAAAACGTTGTACGCCCAAACCCTGATATTGAAATGGTGATGGGGGTCAACAACACCTCTGGCACCTGGGAAAAGGAGGGCGAGAAGGACAAAATACGCTTTAATCTTTTTGGCTCTGATATGGAAAAGCTAATAAAGCTCAACCCGTTTGAAACGCAAACGCATTATGATTTAAAGGGCTTCACGGGGCGTAAAATCATTGTGTCCGAAGGCTTTCAAGAAAAGTATGGGTTACATATCGGCGATTCGCTGCCACTGAAAGTAAACAATACCGAATATCGCTTCAAAATCGTTGCAATTGGCTTGAAGGGTAACATATTTGGCAATGAAAGTCGCAACTATCTGGGGCTAGTGCCCAATGATACTTTAGCTGAAATGCTCGGAGGCAACGGCAAATATACGACCATTTACGCAAAAACAAAGAAAAACATCGTGCCTAAAACATTTGCAGATAACTTGGATAAAACCTACAAGGTGCAGAAAATAAAGGTATCTGAGGCGGTCAATGCAGCGGACATCCAAAGCGCTTTGAACAACATTACGCTTCCTTTTATGATGGTATCCATTATGGTGCTTATCATGAGCATATTTATTATATTTACCAGCTTTAAGGTCACCATGTTAGAACGCTTGCCTGTGCTAGGAACCTTTCGTAGTATTGGTGCAACGCAAAAGATGACACGCAACGTGTTGTTGGGCGAAAGCCTTATATACGGTGCATTGGGTGGGATGATTGGTGTGCCTGTAGGTATTTTGATACTCAAAATCATGCTGTCGGTCATTTCTTCTTTGGCACCTCAAGGCAGTATGAAGGTTGCGCTATCCCTGCAGCCAAGCAATATTATCGGTTGTATGATTTTGGCGGTGCTGATCTCGTTTGTCAGTGCCTACATCCCCATCAGAAAGGCAAGTCGTTTGCCCTTAAAGGATGTTGTTTTAGGCACCGTTGCTCCCCCCGTTAAAGGAAAGTATGTGAAGCTTATATTAGGCGTGTTGCTGTACATCGCCTCGCTCGTATTGCCGTTCATTGTGCCTAGTAGCTTGGTCGGGCTGGTCGGTGGCGTTGCCATTTTTACACTGGTTACCTCCACGCTTTTTATCACACCGCTATTGGTGCGTGGTATTATCTTTATTTTAGAGCCGTTTTATGATAAAATATTTGGCAATGAAGGTTTACTTGCCATCAAGAATATGAAGAACAATGACAATATCAATCAAAATATCGGATTGCTCATTTTGGGCATCTCTACCTTGTTAACCGTGACCATGCTGAGTAATACGATGCAGACGCTCATTACCAACGAGTCAAGCGGTGCAAAATATGAGGTTATGACGATGGGGAGCGGTCTGAACCGTGACCTCGTGAAAAAAATCAAGCTGGCAGAGGGCGTTGAAAAGGTTTATCCGATTTATGAAGCACAATTTGCAAAAATAAAGGATACTGGCAAATCGGCGATGGAAATTTTCGGCTCAAGTGCCAATGAAGTCATGGATTTTTTTGAGCTTACCTTAACAGACAACCAAGACCCAGCCCCTCTTTTGCTAAAATTACAAGAGGAACGCACGCTTATCCTACGCAAGGAAATGTTAGGCAAATACGAGTGCAAGGTGGGTGACTCACTTGTATTTGAGACCCCCAAGGGGCCTAAATCCTATCGCATTATTGCAATATCCATCAAATCACCCGCAGAAATGATGGCAGGCGAAAATTTTGTTAAAAATGATTTTGATTTAAAAAACTATTTATTTGCCGCAATTAAATCAAAAAGCCCAGAACAGTCTGTTACCGCTATCAAAGACATTTATGCCACTATCAGTAGTGGCGGCGGCAGTAGGGGCAACTTCAACTATACCACCACATGGGTGGAATACATAGAACAAGGCAAAAAGATGTACGGTATATTGTTTGGCATCATGCAAGGGTTTGCGGTGGTGTTGTTAGTGATTGGTATATTTGGTATTATCAATAATCTGATTATCAATTTCTTGGAAAGACGCTCCGCCATTGCGATTTACAAATCCGTTGGCATGAGCCGTGCACAGCTTAAAAAGACCACGTTGATTGAAGCACTGAATGCAGGGCTGTTTGGTAGCTTATTTGGCATCATCACCACACTTTTAGAAATTATGTTAGCAAAGCGACTGATGTTTGTATTGATTGGCAATGTGCCCATTGTATACCCTGTGTGGCTGTTTGTTGCCGCCTTTGTTTTGGGCATCGCCATCACCATGCTAGGTTCGATTGCACCGCTGTTGAAGGGTGATAAGCTGGAAATTATTGCTGCTATTAAGTATGAGTAACCGGTGGGCGCTGCCCACGCCCGCCCCTTTTTGAAAAAAGGGGACAAAAACTTTAGTAAGGGTTTTTATAATAAAGTTTTAATCAATTTTTTTCAAAAAATTGCAGGGTCAAGGGACGGAGTCCTTTGTTGTTTTCCGCAGAAAACGAAATCCAAACACTCAAAGAGTATTTTTCTTTGTTTCTTTCTTTTTACGATAGAAAAAGAAAGAAAGGTTTTAGGTCTTCGGTCTTAGGTCTT
>JACMMQ010000104.1 GCA_014378955.1 Clostridia bacterium | reverse complement strand
GCGCGTGATCCCGAGACGTTGCCGACTCTCTACTCGGTCGCGGGGTACGGCAGCCATGATATAATTTTGCGTTGTGTAAGGACATAATACATATGGTATCATTATAATTCTGCACTGTTTGTCATGTTAAAGATTTATTAACGCTAAAATCTATTATCAGTTGAAGTCATTAACCGAACAATCTTTATCGAAAGAAAAATTGACGCATTATAGATGGACTATCTGTGCGCTATTGTTTTTTGCAACCACCATCAATTACATTGATCGATCTATTTTTTCACTTATCAAACCCGTGCTGGATGATGAGCTAAAGTGGAGTAACGAGCAGTATGGTATTGTCAACGCCGCTTTTCAAGGAGCTTATGGAATAGGGTTGTTAATATTTGGTGGGTTCATAGATCGCGTAGGCGTAAAAGTGGGTTATGCAGTTTCGATTGCCGCATGGAGTTTGGCCGCTATGGGTCATGGTTTTGTATCCAATTTAAATGGTTTTATTGTTGCTCGCATTAGTTTGGGACTCGGTGAGGGAGGCAATTTTCCTTCCGCTATCAAAGCAACAACCATTTGGTTCCCAGCACGGGAGCGGGCCCTTGCTACGAGCATTTTTAACTCAGGTACAAATATAGGTGCAATTTTAGCCCCTGCTATTGTGCCCTGGATTGTGATTACTTGGGGCTGGCGGATGACATTTATAATTGCTGGAATTGCAGGATTTGTTTGGCTTCTATTTTGGTTTCCCTTATTTAATATTCCTGAAAAAATAAGGCAGATATCACACGCTGAACGCGATATGATCAATAGCGATCAAAGCGTAGATACAGGAGACGCAGAAAAAATCTCATGGATCACCTTGATGCAGTATCCACAAACATGGTCTTTCATTTTTGGAAAATTTATGACAGACCCTATCTGGTGGTTTTTTCTAATTTGGCTGCCTGATTATTTTAAAACAACACGCGGGTTATATTTGAAAGATAGCTGGATATACCTGGTTACGATCTATTCCATCATTACAGTGTTAAGTGTATTGGGAGGATGGATTACTGGGCATCTTACACAAAGAGGATGGACGGTTACGCGCGCTCGAAAAACAGGCATGCTAATTTTTGCACTTTGTGTTGTACCTATTCTTGCGGTTACGCAGGTTAGCAATTGGACTGCAGTGTTTTTAATTGCCCTGGCAGGTGCAGCGCATCAAGCTTGGATGGCAAATTTATATACCAGCGTTTCAGATATGTTTCCAAAAAATGCTATTGCATCTATTGTTGGCATTGGTGGATTGGCCGGTGCAATAAGCGGAGTATACTTCCCAATTTTTTGCGGGCAAATGCTGGATAAGTTCATTGCTATGGGAAATGTAACTGCAGGCTATTCCATTCTTTTTTCAATCTGTGCGTCCGCATATTTAATTGCCTTTGCAGTAAACCATTTACTCGCGCCTAAATTCGAAAAAATTCATATATCATCTATCTAATTTAGCTTAGATATTTTATCTATTAATGGACAGCAGCTGCATTAATTAACTATCATATAGCTTTCTTAAAAGCTAGGTTAGCGGTGACCAATTAAACAAAATATAAAATTGTTCATTTCGAATAATACAAGCGCCATCGATTGCACAATATCAGATAAATTATAACAATGTTTACAGGTCACCTTTCGATTATTGTTTTGATAAATCAGCATATTAAAAGCGAATCAATGTGTCGCTTAGTTATGCATTAAAACGTCGTAACTATTTGCCGTGTGTATTTAATGGAAAGTATATAGCAAATAAACTCATTCACCTTTCACACCTTTAACCTTAATCTTATGAAACAAGCATTACTTTTTTTAACAGGGCAATTTTTGATCTCGATTCCTTGCCTTTGCCAGATCAATACAGTTACGAGCGATTTTGAAAATAATTTGATTGAACCTTATTTTGTTGAGGCATCAGGCGGCAATACCATTACCGTAGAGACTCCTTTCTTCGGTGCGAGAAGTGGTACAAAAGCTGTAAAGATTCTTTGGAGTGAAGAATTTTACAACGGGGAGCGTAG
>JACMMQ010000103.1 GCA_014378955.1 Clostridia bacterium | reverse complement strand
CTACAATGTTTGGCCAGTTGGTAGCACTGTCAATGCGAGTTATGCGAATAATTACCTCGTAAGTACTGTAAATGACAAATTTTTCGCACCGCAAAAGTTTATACCCGAAAATGACTCCCTTTATACCAATAAAATCATAGTGGATAATGTGGAAATACCCGTCGACCCTGCTCGTGCGTTTGTAGTTGCTTGGAATCAAAACAGAGGTGAGTTTATGGGTTATGATATTAGCAACATCAAGGCAGGCGATTATGTTTGGTATCTTTATGATGCGAATAAAAAGAACATTGTAGGTATCGTTGCAGCCCATTAAAGACAATACCGCCAATGCGTTGGCATTGTCGGTATGATCTAAAACCACCCACGCATTATGTCAACCTCACCCGAAACAATTGATTTTTTTCTCTCCTTATGATATAATTTTGCCGATTGGCATTTCTAGGACGTAATTTGAATAGGCTAGTGATAGTGGACAAAGTCATATCACTGCTATATTTTTGGAGGTAACATATATGCAATACGAAAGTACGAGAAATCCCGACAGTTTGGTTGAAAGTGCGATGGCGATTAAGATGGGACTTTCGCCCGAGGGTGGGTTGTTTGTACCTACGAGCATTCCTAAGTTGACGCAAGGGGAAATTATGAAGCTTGCGGAATTGGGTTATAATGCCCGTGCGGTGGAAATATTAAAGCTATATTTGACTGATTTTTCCTTAGAAGAGGTCAAGGAATGCGTGGATCACGCCTATAATAAAGATAAGTTTGAAACGGTGAACATTGCACCGATTTATCAATTGCATGAACAATGCTATTTTCTGGAGCTGTGGCATGGGCCGACCTGTGCCTTTAAGGACATGGCACTGCAAATATTGCCCCATTTGCTTATTAAATCCGCACAAAAGACTGGCGAAGACAAGGAAATCGTCATTTTGGTGGCGACCTCTGGCGACACAGGCAAGGCGGCTTTAGAGGGCTTTAAAAATGTGCCCGGCACACGCATTATCGTGTTTTACCCCAATGAGGGTGTGAGCGACATTCAGAAGCTGCAAATGGTGACCCAAGAGGGTGACAACGTACACGTGATGGCGGTCAAGGGCAACTTTGACGATGCGCAAAACGGCGTGAAGAAGATTTTCACCGATCCTTTATATGCCGCTGAATTAAGCGAAAAGGGCTTTGTGCTATCCTCTGCAAACTCCATCAATTGGGGACGTTTGTTGCCACAAATCGTGTATTATTTTTCCACCTATGCGGACTTGATGAAAAACGAAGAAATCAACCCAGGCGATAAAATCAACGTGGTGGTGCCGACAGGCAATTTCGGGAATATTTTGGCGTGCTACTACGCAAAGGAAATGGGCTTACCCATTCACAAAATGATTTGTGCCTCCAATGAAAATAATGTATTGACTGATTTTATACACACAGGCATTTATGACCGTAACCGCACCTTTAAGCTGACCGCTTCACCGTCCATGGACATTTTAATTTCTAGCAATTTGGAGCGTTTGTTGTTTTTATTGGCAAATCGTGATGCAACACAAATCAATGCTTGGATGGACAGTCTCAAAACAGCTGGTAAATATGAAGTGGACAGTGCGACCAAGGAAAAAATCACCGCCAGCTTTTGGGCAGGCTCCTGTGATGATGCACAGACCTTTGACGCTATTCGCCAAGTAAGCGAGCAATTTAGCTATGTTATGGACACACACACCGCCGTTGGCAAATGTGTGTACGATCAATATGTGACTGCAACAGGTGACAAGACCAAGACGGTTATTGCCTCTACCGCAAGTCCGTTTAAATTCAGCCAAGATGTGTTATCGGCGCTTCAACCTGACGAGGACTTGTCACAAAGCAGTGCATTTGAATTATTGCAAATATTGTCCGAGCAAAGCGGCATGCGCATTCCCCCTGCCTTGGGCGATTTGCGTAACAAAACGGTACGTTTTGGGGAAACGTGTGAAAAAGAGGACATGCAAGCAGTCGTTTCAACATTACTGGAGGGCTAAGCATGGAACGATTACAAAAGCAGTTAGATTTTTTAAAAGAAATCGATAAGGTGAAAAGTATATTTCGCCATAATCTGCTTATGGATAGCTCCCGTCATGAAAATGATGCGGAGCATTCTTGGCATTTGGCGGTCATGGCAATGGTGCTTTACGAACACGGCGAGGCGGCGGAATACAACCTACTGCACGTGATAAAAATGGTGCTCATACACGATTTGGTGGAAATAGATGCAGGGGATACCTTTTGCTATGACGAGGTGGGCAATTTGGATAAAGAAGCCCGTGAGCAACTTGCGGCAAATCGTATATTCGGGCTACTGCCACAAGACCAAGCGACTGAAATGCAAGCCCTGTGGCATGAGTTTGAACTAAAGCAAACGCCAGAAGCAAAATTCGCCGCAGCACTTGACCGTGTTGCGCCCGTGCTGTGGAATTTGAACGTTCAAGCCACCACTTGGGATAAATTCAATGTGCCGTACGAAAAGGTGATTGCACGCAATCAGCCCATTGAGCAGTTTTCGCCTAAGGTGTGGGCGTATGTGAAGATGAGAATTGATAAGTGGTATTTAAAAAAGGAGGATTCGCCATGTCACACATAGATGAAATACTAGCATTCAACAAACAGTTCGTTCAGAACAACCAACACGCACCCTACACGTCCACAAAATTCCCCAACAAAAAGATGGCAATTCTTTCTTGCATGGACACACGCTTAACGGAGCTTTTGCCTGCCGCCTTGAATATTAAAAATGGTGACATTAAAATTATCAAAAATGCAGGGGCGGTCGTTACACACCCTTTTGGTAGTGTGATGCGTAGTTTATTGGTGGCGATTTATGAGCTAGAGGTGGAAGAAATTTTGGTCATTGGTCATTATGACTGTGGCATGCAGGGGCTAGAGCCT
>JACMMQ010000102.1 GCA_014378955.1 Clostridia bacterium | reverse complement strand
GCTGCAATTCGTGATTTTGAAGGCTATACCTACTGTGACAATGCGCCTTATGAGGTTTTGGCGACACCTTGGCTTACGCACGCTCAGCTTTTAGCGCTCAAGCGTATGGAGGACATGGTGGAAAAATACCACAACAGCGGTGTATTCCAAACTGCCTTGACGCACATTTGTCCCCATTTTGCGCATCCCTTTGCTTTTTTTGAGGCTTTGGCGAATTTCTTTGAGCAGCAGGGTTGGCATTTGCTATCACATAGCCAACGCACCCTGTACGACCATTTGTTTACATTTTGCCAAGCGCAAAAACAGCTTCCCATGATAGAAATTGCCGAAGCCATTCGATTTGATCTACTAAAGCATCACAAAGGGGTAAATACCCCCCGTTGGGCGGTGCTTAAAACCGATGCCACCTGGCACCAGCGTGTGTTTGATTATTTGCACACCCAACCGCTCGCACAATATGCGGATATTGCACCCAAAAACCTCGTGAAATTCATACACATTGCACCTTTTGCCGTGGATGTTTTAAATGGCAAGCCAACTGCTGCGACCTATTTATTTGATTACAAAAAAACAAGCGTTCTAACACTTGATGAATTAACACTTAGGTAGTATAATATTACCAATATCACTTTTGAAGTATTGTATGGAATTGCGAAATGTAGATATTTGGGCAGACATAAAGCCTGCCCCTACGAAATGCTGTAGGCAAACTATTTGTAGGGGTCGGCCTTGTGTCGACCCGCTTTTTTCAAGCACCTTTTGAAGTATTATACGAAAAACATTATATAGGAGGAATAAACAAATGATTTATAAAGAATATGGCAAAACAGGCAAAAAAATATCAGCCATTTCATTTGGCGGTATGCGCTTTCACAAGGAGGATTATTTACACTCTCTTGAAAATGCGGTGAAGGTCGTGCATCGTGCAAGCGAATTGGGCATCAATTATTTTGACACAGCGCCTGGCTATTGTGAGGATTATAGCGAAAAGATATTTGGCGAGGCATTCAAAAGCATGCCCAACCCATTTTACGTTTCCACCAAGCTGTGGCGTTGTGATGCACCCGATGCGAGAAAGGTTTTGGAGAATTCTCTAAAAACCCTACAGGTTGAAAAAATTAATTTTTATCACATGTGGTGCATCAATAGCTTAGAAACATACCAAGTGTTTATGAAAAAAGGCGGCGGCTATGAAATGGCTTTGAAGGCAAAGGACGAGGGCTTGATTGACCATATCGTATTTTCTACCCACGCCTCTGGTGAAGAAATTGAAACCATTATCAAGGACGGTTTTTTTGAAGGGGTTACCTTGGGCTACAATGCTGCAAACTTCGCTTTCCGTCAACAAGGCATCAAGGCGGCGCATGCGCACGGCTTAGGGGTTATGACCATGAATCCACTGGGCGGCGGCATCATTCCGAAACATCCAGATGTTTTCAACTTCCTCATCCGTGACCAAGGCGATACATTGCCACAAGCAGCTTTAAAATTCCTTGTATCACACCCCGAAATAACAGCCGCACTGCCTGGCATGGGTACAATTGCAGAGGTTGAGGAAAATGTCAAAACAGTGGAGAATTTTACCCCTTATTCGGCACAAACCTTGACCGACATGGCGCAAAATATCAACAAAACGCTCAATACCCTATGTACAGGCTGTCAATATTGTGAGGGCTGTCCAGTAGGTATTGACATTCCTAAATATATGGAAGCGTACAATCATAAAATCATAGAGAAAACCGATAAATCGGTTGTAGATACTATAAAATGGCATTGGAGCATTTCAAAGGAACCTGTGGCAACCTGCATCGCATGCGGAAAATGCGAAACGCTTTGCACGCAAAAGCTACCCATTATTGAACGTTTGAAGGCAATTTCAGAAATGGCTGACTAGTGGACGAGCAAATACGAGTGACCTCGAAAACGCTTAAGAATGGTAGTGTCAATTTAGATTGCAAAATAGATAAATTCCATTTAAAAAACTGTGTTTGTTGTAGGGGCGAATCACGATTCGCCCGATACACTGTGCCAATTTGTAGAACGGTCGATTCGTGAATCGCCCCTACTATCCTGTAAATTTAAAACTTTACATCCGGATAAAAATGTATAGGTTTAACACGGGCATCAGCTGTGGTAAAATGTAAAGTTTTGAATGTTACGGCATACTACGGCTTGGATGACAAAAAATGCTGTTTACTAAAAACCCAGTATTTACAAGCCGTACGAGTTTTCGAGGAATCTAAATACTTTTAAGGAGGGTGAAGCATGGAAGTAGCCGCAATCAGAGAAATGTTAGAAGCACTCAAAGCAGGTAAACGTAGCGTGGATGATGTGATGGGCGCACTAAAAACCTTGCCCTTTAGCGATTTGGGCTATGCCAAGCTTGACCACCACCGTGCCTTGCGAAATGGCGTGGGCGAGGTCATTTATTGTGAAGGAAAGGCGCTGCCCCATATTCAAGGCATCGTCCAAGCATTGCTTGCAAAAGGACAAAAAAATATTTTAGCGACACGTGCTTCACGCACCGTGTATGAAACCATATTAAGCGTGACCTCCGATGCAATTTACCACGAATTGGCACGCATCGTGGTGATTGCACCCACGGCGCAAGCCATTAACCCCAAAAAAATCCTTGTGGTAACAGGCGGTACAGCAGATGTGCCTGTCGCCGAGGAAGCGGCAATTACAGCGGAGGTACTGGGTAACCATGTCGAGCGCTTATATGATGTGGGTGTCGCTGGCATCCACCGTCTATTGTCCCACATGGAGGTGCTTCAATCAGCCAATGTGTTGATTGCAGTGGCTGGCATGGAGGGCGCATTGGCAAGTGTGGTGGGTGGCTTGGTGGACAAGCCCGTCATTGCAGTGCCCACAAGCGTTGGCTATGGTGCAAATTTCGGCGGTTTGTCCGCCCTGCTTTGCATGCTCAATAGCTGTGCGGCTGGCATCGGCGTGGTCAACATTGACAATGGCTTTGGCGCTGGCTTTTTAGCGAATTCTATCAATCGACTGTGAGGATGATGCGTGATGTCTGATTATATCCAATATATACGTGAAATGGTCGGTCACGAGCCACTCATTTTATGTGCATGTGGGGCTTTGCTATTCAATGCACAAGACGAGGTGTTGCTCATGCTCCGCACCGACAATGGCTGTTGGGGCTTGCCCGGTGGCTACATGGAAATGGGCGAAACGCCTGAAGCGTGTATCATGCGAGAGGTGTATGAAGAGGTGGGTGTGACATTCACAAACCCGACACTTTTAGGTGCATATGCGGGTGAACATTCACACTACACCTACCCCAATGGCGATGAATGCTACATTACCGTGCTTTGCTATACAGGGCAATTCAGCGGCACGCCCAAATGTGATGGCAAGGAAGGGGAACGGGCGGTATTTTTCCCAATTGAACAATTACCCCATCCCATCAACCCACCCGATCAGCAGGTGTTGCGTGATTATCTGAGAACGAAGTGGGCGCTGCCCAAACCCGCCCCTTTTTGAAAAAAGGGGACAAAAACTTTAATTGGGTTTTTAATAAAGTTTTTGTCAATTTTTTTCAAAAAATTGCGGGGTTAAGGGGTGGAACCCCTTATTGTCGTCCGCAGACGGCGAAATCCAAACACTCAAGGAGTATTTTTCTTTGTTACTTTCTTTTTACGATAGAAAAAGAAAGTAAGGTTTTACTTATCACTGTCGTCAACCTAAGAGAAATTATATGCATATTTACCGTAGGGGCGGGCTTTATGTCCGCCCAAATTTGGTGCATTTGGACAGACACAAGGCCTGCCCCTACAAACAATACTGATTAAGTTAACGACATTGTTTTACTTATATCCAAAACTGAAATTCTTATAATATGAAACGAGGCGTTCGCATTGAAGATCTTACAATTTGAGTGTATGGCAGGCATCAGTGGCGATATGACGTTGGGCGCATTGATAAGCGTTGGCGTGCCACAGGCGTATTTAATAGAACAATTAAACAAGCTGCATTTGCACGATGAATTTGAACTGCATATCCGTGCAGTACACAAGCAAGGCATTGGTGCGACTAAGGTGGACGTTGTTATCACGCGCGAACATGCACATGACCACCACCACGACCGTAATTTACACACCATTGAACACATGATTCAAGGCAGTCATTTGTCAGACGCTGTCAAAACACTTGCGATGGACATTTTCGTGAAGGTTGCACAAGCAGAGGCAACGGTGCATCAAAAACCGCTTGATGAAGTGCATTTTCATGAGGTGGGTGCCATTGACTCGATTGTGGACATTGTGGGCACGGCGATTTGCATTGACTACTTAAAGCCTGATAAAATTATTTTCACACCGCTCCATGAGGGCAGTGGTTTTGTGAAATGTGCCCATGGGCTGATGCCTGTCCCTGCGCCTGCAACGCTTGAAATCATGCGTTCGCATCAAATCCCCTATATACAAACAGGCGTACAGGGCGAATTGGTCACACCCACAGGGGCGGCAATTGCTGCGACATTGGCAAACGAATTTACCCAAGCCAATACAATGACCATACAGCAAATAGGCTACGGTGCAGGCAGTAAAAACTTCGACTTCCCAAATGTGTTGCGTGTGAGCATCGGACAGATTGAACCGCAAACCACGCCCGAAAAGGTGACGGTCATTCAAACAAACATAGATGATTGCAGTGGTGAGCTGTTGGGCTATTGCTTAGAAAAGCTGTTAGAAGAGGGCGCATTGGATGTTTTTTACACCCCCATTTTCATGAAGAAAAACCGTCCTGCAACGCTTTTGACGGTGCTTTGCAAGGCAGAGGATGTGCAAAAGTTCACAACCATCATTTTCGCCCAAACCACATCCATTGGCGTGAGGTTGACTGAGTGTACACGCATCATCATGCAACGTGCAGTGAAAACGGTTGAAACGCCCTATGGTGCATTGGCTGTGAAGGTTTGTACGTATGGTGAACTACAAAAAATAGCACCTGAGTACGAAAGCGCAAAAGAGCTTGCGAATACACAAAGCGTGCCATTGAGGGAAATTTATCTATGGGTGAGTAAGAATTTGCAGTAAAGAAATATAGTTTTTAAATTTCGCAACAGCTGGTGTGAAAAATGAGAATACTCAAACTTTATTTTTAGATTTAATTGTATATTTATATGCTATAATGATGTTGTAATATTATTCAATATTTTTAGTTGGCGGATAACATAAAAGTGATTTTTAATAATATAGTAGGTGAATTATGACAGAAAAACAATGGGTAATGAGGTTTTTTTATAAGCATAAATTTAAATTCT
>JACMMQ010000101.1 GCA_014378955.1 Clostridia bacterium | reverse complement strand
TCAAAAGCCTGTGCATTTCTATGGCAGAACAGGCGGAAGCATTCCAACGCCAAACGAAATTTTAGGCGAAATCAAGGCAATTTTGGGAGGTGTCAAATAATGGCAGTTGTATTTGAGAAACCACATGCATTAACCGATATATCCCAGCATTATTGCCCAGGCTGTACGCACGGCATCATCCACCGTTTGGTGGCTGAGGTGCTAGACGAACTGGGTGTAGAGGGCAGAACAGTGGGCATTGCCTCTGTGGGTTGTTCTGTATTTGCTTATCGTTATTTTGAATGTGACATGGTGCAAGCCGCTCACGGTCGTGCACCAGCAGTTGCAACAGGTGTGAAGCGTTCACAACCTGACAGTGTTGTTTTCACCTACCAAGGGGATGGCGATTTGGCAGCGATTGGCACCGCTGAAACCATTCACGCCGCAACTCGTGGCGAAAGGATTACCACCATTTTTGTAAACAATGCCATTTATGGCATGACAGGCGGTCAGATGGCGCCTACCTCATTGATGGGGCAAACGACACAGACAACGCCATATGGTAGAACAGAACAAAATCAAGGCTTCCCATTGCGTGTGAGTGAAATGCTTGCAACCATCGAGGGCGTGGCATATTTGGCACGTGTTTCAGTAGACACCGTTAAGAACATCAAGGAAACTAAAAAAGCCATCAAGGCGGCTTTCCAATGTCAGCTAGACGGCAAGGGTTACTCCTTGGTGGAAATATTATCCACCTGCCCGACCAACTGGGGCTTATCGCCTGTGGAATCACTTGATTGGTTAAGAGAAAATATGATGCCACAATATCCGCTCGGCACATTTAAAAATAAATAGGGAAGGATGAGATATGATGCGAACAACACATGAAATCGTGATGGCTGGCTTTGGCGGTCAAGGGGTGCTATTTGCAGGACGTCTTTTGGCGTATTGCGGCATGATGGCAGGGAAGGAAGTAGCGTGGTGTCCATCCTATGGACCTGAAATGCGTGGGGGTACCGCAAATTGCAGCACCATTATTTCAGACGAGTCGGTAGGCTCACCCATTATTTTGTCGCCTTCTGCCTTAATTGCAATGAACAAGCCATCGTTTGAGAAGTTTGAAAAATCGGTACAGCCCGGCGGCTTGATGTTAATTGATAGCTCCTTGATTGATACGATCACCAAGCGAACAGACGTAACCTTTGTTGCCATTCCAGCAACGCAAATTGCCAATGATATGAACGCGCCTTCCTTGGCGAATATGGTGCTCGTGGGGCAATTGCTCAAGCAAACAGGACTATTTACGATGGATGAAATACATAAAGGCTTGAGCAAGGCAATTTCAACGCGCAAAAAGGATTTGTACGATATGAATGTGCAAGCGATTGAAACTGGTTACAATTATTCTATTTCAAATTAGTTTTTAATCAAAAGAATAGCAACTACACCTTCTGCCTATACTATACTATAGGTAGAAGGTGTTTTTTATTGAACATTCCTTCAACTGTTATACGTGAACCAGAAAGGATACGGTATTTATGATTGTAGCAGTGCAAAAAGGCATGGAACATTTAAAGGAAAATTTACGTTTACTAGGCTACGAGGTTGTTACTTACGGCGAATATCATTATCCAATAGATGCGTTGGTATACATGGGGAGTATTTCGTCCTTGTCCATGCATGTCAATAGCAGTACAGACACAGAGCAAGCTGGAAAGGGTGTATTTTTGGTGAATGGCACGCAAAAATCGGTGTCAGATATAGACCAAATGCTCAAGCACCGTTCGTACAGTCCGATTTTTTAACCAATGAAAAGAATATGTCCTAAAGAATAATCATTTTAACAAACTTGATTATGCCACCACTTATGCCAAACATAGGGCATAAGTGGCTTTTGTTATTGCGCATTATTATATTGTCATTTATGAAAAATATTGATATAATATCAACCGTAGCAACAATCGAGAATTTCCCATGCAGGGCTAAATATGCTTTAAATGGTGTTGGAGATATCGTAGGCTAAATAACTGAAAGGACGTGAAAGTATGGAGCAAGCAAAGCAATACGAAACAATATTTAAGCGCAAATCCATTCGCAAATATGAGCAAGACCCATTGGAGGAAAGCACCTTAACAGCCATAGCTGATTTTGTCAAGGGTTTAAAACCCTTGTTTGCCGACATCAAAACGCAAATGAACATTGTCGGACACAAGGACGTTAAAATTTTAATGCCTATTAAAGCACCACATTATTTGATGGTGTACGCCGAGAAAAAAGAGGGCTATCTTACCCAAGTGGGCTACATGCTTCAACAGGTGGATTTGTTCTTGTCCGCAAACGGTATCGGAAGCTGTTATTTGGGTATGGCACAGCCTGCAATTGCAGACACGTCACTTGAATTTGTCATGATATTGGCTTTTGGGCATGCAAAAGATGCAGTTCATCGGGCAAACATTTCAGAATTCAACAGAAAAGAGCTGTCAAAAATAACCGACATCTCTAATTTAGAGGCGCTTTTAGAGCCTGTGAGGCTGGCACCTTCTGCATCAAATGGTCAACCATGGTTTTTTACAGGTGATCAAAATGTCATACATGCTTTTTGCAACAAGCCCAATATGATCAAGGCATTGTTATATGAAAAAATGAATAAAGTAGATATGGGCATCGCACTCTATCATTTAGAGGTTGCGGCGGCGC
>JACMMQ010000100.1 GCA_014378955.1 Clostridia bacterium | reverse complement strand
TCTCAGATTAAAACATAACCAGCAGAGGGAGGCAAAACGCGAGCCAGCGTTTTGAAACACTGACCGACAGATGGTTGTGATTTTAATCGAGATTAGTATAATAGATCTTGGCTGGTTATGGTTTTTAAAAGCCTTAATCAGCCAACTATGATGTAAAGGCAAATTTTTTATCTAAAATTTTGTGATTTATACAAACTGTAATACAACAATAAGTAGAGGTGTAAACTTTTGCGTTTATCAAATGATCAATTAGAATTAGAGTATACCGATGTGAAAAATAAAATCGAAATTAACAGGTTTAAGTTATCAAAAATTATGGATGCAATTTTTGAAAACTTGATCTTTATTCTTACTGCTATGAGTGCACTTTTAATTGTATTCATCTTTATCTTTATTTTTATTCAAGCGAAGAAAATTTTTGAGGTAAATGGACTTGGATTTGTTACAAATGCAGGTTTTGATGAGCAAATCAAGCTGGCTTTTAATGCACCAGCTGATGCTCCGCACTGGATTTTCGGTGCCTTGGGCTTACTTGTAGGCTCTCTTACGACAACAATAGGCGCATTGATTATAGCTATTCCTTTTGGCGTTGGCACAGCAATTGTTATTACCGAGCTTGCACCACATTGGATAAAAAAGATACTGCAATCTATTGTGCGATTACTTGCGTCAATTCCCTCTGTCATTTTTGGGCTAATAGGATTAGCGGCAGTCATTCCTTTTTTAGAAGCAACCGTCATTACAAATGAGCTACAAGTTAAATACATAAGCCAATTTCAACTTACAGGAAACTGTATGTTAGCAGGCATAATCGTATTGAGCATTATGATTGTACCCATTATCATTGCACTATCAGTGGATGCAATTAACGCAGTTCCCAATAAATATCGTGAAGCGTCAATGGCATTAGGATTTACGCAGTGGCGAACCATTATAAAGGTGGTATTGCCAGCTGCAAAATCCGGTATTATTGCAGGAATAACCCTTGGCATGGGACGTGCAATTGGCTAGGCAGTAGCGCTTTCAATGGAAAGTGGTGGCATAGGGAATATACCAAATCTACAAAATGGCTATGTAGCAGTACTTACGCCCGTTCTGACACTTGCATCTGCAATTATTAATATATCAGAAGCTATGGCTGTCCCGTCAATTGAATCTGCACTATTTGCTTGCGGTGTAATTTTGCTCATCACCTGTATGTCACTCACCCTGTTTACCAAGTATATAGAATATGTAATTAGAAAGAAGGATGGCTTAATTGATTAGTGGTAGAAACGTAATGGAAAAAGCAGGAAAAAGCATAAGCTGGCTATCCGCCTTTGTTACAATTGCTGCTTGTATTGGCATTATCCTTTTCTTTTTATTGAATGGTATCGGTGAAATTAATCTTGAATTTTTAACCACAGAACCAATTGCAAGTACACGAGCTGATGTCGGCGGTGGTATAAGCACGCCGTTCTTTGGTACGTTGCTACTTACATTGGTGGGTATTTGCTTTGCCTTACCTTGGGCATTGGGCACAGCCATTTACCTTTCAGAATATGCGAAAAAGAACGTGATGGTTTCTTTTTTTAGAACGGCAATTGATGTACTTGCAGGCGTGCCAACCATTGTTATCGCTATCATGGGAGTAGCAGTGTTCTCATTGCCACAGCTAGGCTTTTTAAGCTCAATGGTAGAGGGAACAAGTGCTAACAAGGCTTTTGGACGTTCCTTTCTTGTTGCAGGATTTACAATGGCAATGATGATATTACCTTACATTATTAAAACTTGTGAAGAGGCAATCAAAACAGTGCCAGAAACCTTTAAAGAAGCATCTCTTGCGTTGGGTGCAAGCAAATGGCATACGATTGTTAAAGTCGTTTTGCCAAGCGCTAAAAATGGCATCATCACAGCAATTATTCTTGGCATGGGTAGAATTATTGGTGATACAGCCATTGTGTGGCTATGTCTTGGCGGAACATTAAGAATGACAGGGGTTCAGCCTTGGTTTTCCCCTGAAAATTGGATGAGTACAGTTCAGAATACAGGTTCAACGCTAACCTCATACATATATTTTATGTCACCAGCAGGGGAAGGTAATATGACAGAAAAGGCAATGGGCGCATCACTTATTTTAATCATACTGATTGTCGTGCTAAATTTATTAACGGATGTTATTGGGAATATAAATAAAAGCGTTATGGAGGAATAAAGATGGTTATGCAACTTGAAGTAAGAAAACGCTTAGAATGTGTAGAAACTGATCCAGTCATTGAGGTGTCAAACCTGGATGTTTTTTATGGTGAAAAACAAGCACTGAAAGATGTGAACATAAAAATTTTTAAAAATCAAATCACTGCATTCATAGGCCCTTCAGGTTGTGGTAAAACCACGCTTCTACGATGCTTTAATAGAATGAACGACATGATAAAAACCTTTCGAATGGAAGGTGAAATTCTGCTTGATTGTGAGGATATATATACGTCTGACCATGATGTCATTGCACTTAGAAAAAAAGTTGGCATGGTGTTTCAGCAGCCTAACCCACTACCCACAAGCATATATAATAACCTTAGCTTGCCAATCAAAGAGCATTTTCCGAAAATAACCAAGGAAGATTTAATGAACGTTATTAACAAAAAGCTTAGTGCTGCACATTTGCTGTCTGAGATTGAAAATCGCATACATGAATCTGCATTGAAGCTATCAGGCGGTCAACAGCAAAGACTTTGTATTGCACGTGCATTGACAATTGAGCCAGAAGTTATATTGTTTGATGAGCCATGTTCTGCACTTGACCCAATCTCTACGATGAAAATTGAAGAGCTGCTCATGCGTTTCAAGGAGAAATACACCATTATTATTGTCACACATAATATGCAGCAGGCAACGAGAATTGCCGATAAGGTGGCGTTCTTTTTTCAAGGTGAAATTATCGAGCAAGGTACTGCGGATGACTTGTTTGTTAACCCACAGCAGGAATTAACACAAAGATATGTAACGGGTAGATTTTAGACTGGTACACCAGTGCTCGGTTTACATCTCGTACTTTTAAATTATAAAAATATCTTATAAGAGGAGAAATAAAATGGAATATTATAAAAATATTATACAATGGATTTCAAAACAACCTAAACAACGGCTTTACCTTTATGGGGGCTTATTGGTTGCAATCATACTTACAATAACAGCAGTTTCTTTAAACATGCGCAAAGAAGCACCCCAACCAGTTTTAGAAGTGCAAGCACCTGTAGCGGTAGAAACGGAAACACCTGCCCCAACTGCTACACCGACCATAGCCCCAGAAAACGCAACACCTGTACCAGACAAAGCCTTGCAAGCTGTGAATGACATTAAAATTGAAGCACCACCAAGTGCTGCCACGATGAAAGGCACAATTATAGTGGATGGTTCTGCTATTGCAGGGCAAATCTCTCAGCTTGTAGCAGACAAATTTCACGAAGTATATAAAAAGATACAAGTTGATGTTGGTGTGTCTGGTACAAAAGAAGGACTGGAAAGGTTTGCAAAGGGCGAAATTGATATTTGTGAATCTACCCGTCAAATGACTGCGGATGAGGCGAATGCTGTAGCTGGAGCAGGCATTGGATATCAAGAGTTTAAATTAGGCTATAACGGCATCGTTATAGTAACAAGTCCATCTGCAAGCTTTGGCGACGAAATTTCGTTAACTGAAATTCGTAAGCTGTGGGATGCAAGAACACGTGCACGTCGTTTTAATGAAGTAAATGCAAAATGGCCAGCAACACCAATAAAGTTATTTTGCAAAGAATCAGATGCCGTGAATTTCAACAGCGTTGTATTTGATGGTACAGATAACGAGTACAGCAGAGGTAATACAAGATTTAAAACGGATCAAGAAATTTTAAGTAAAATTCAAAATGAGCCTGATGCAATTGCATTCATGAATTATGAATTGTACGCTGAAAACAAGGGCAATTTAAAAGCACTTAAGTTAATCACTGCAGAAGGCCCTGTCGCACCAACGAATGAAACCTTAAAGAGCGGCAAGT
>JACMMQ010000099.1 GCA_014378955.1 Clostridia bacterium | reverse complement strand
AGGCGAGCGCAGCGAGCAGTAAGCTCCCCCCCCTTTATACGGGGGGGCAACGGGGGGTACGCGTGCCCTCGAGTTGCTTCGCGGCCAAGCCGCACACCATAGCCTCTCCACAAAACGTTTGCGCCAAGCAGAGCATAGCGACGTGAGTCGTCCAGGAAAATGGTTTTGTATAATTTTAACAAATTTTGTATTTTTAATTACACATTATTTGCACTTGCTTTACCCAAAAAAATTGTGATACAATGAGCATAAGCTTAAAACGTTGAGGAGGAGATTTACATGATTAAGATTGTAATGAAACCTAAGGGCTCAGGCAAGACGAAGGGCATTATCGAATGCGCAAATGCCGCTTTGCAAAATTGTAATGGGGACATTGTTTTTATTACAGACAATAACCATTATATGTATGACATCAAGAGAGATATTCGCATGATTAACACAGCAGACTTTAACATACAAGACTTTCAGGTGTTTTATGGCTTTATCTGTGGCATTATTGCAGAGGATTATGATATTTCGGAGATTTTCATTGATAACATTATGAGAATTGTAAAACTACCTTTGGAAAAGCTTGTTAACTTTATCTCGCTTATCGAAGCGATTGGCGAGAAGTTCAACATCACCTTTGTCATGACGGTGAGTGATAGTGAAGGTATTTGCCCAGATGATTTAAAGCCATACTTATATCAGTTTGAATAAATTATACTAATCTCGATTAAAATCATAACCATCTATCGGTCAGTGTTTCAAAACGCTAGCTCGCGTTTTGCCTCCCTCTGCTGGTTATGTTTTAATCTGAGATTAGTATTAGATGAACATAAGGCAGGTAGCGATGTAGCTACTTGCCTTTTTTGCGTTTGAAAGCACCCCGTCACCCTAGTTGTCATACAATGTAATGAAGGGAAACCATTTCATCGAAAAAGTATTTTCGTTGGGGTGTAAATTCCGATTTTGCGGAGGTGATGCTATGGGAAATATCAAGAGTTTTTGTATCATAGGCGGCGATTTAAGACAGGTGAAGCTGGCAAACGCACTCAGTCATGATGGCTATCGGGTCAATGTAATTGGCTTTAGCGGAATAGAGTTTTCAGATACCGTAACGCTTTATGATGATTTAGAAAATGCAGTGACAGGTGTAGATGTTGTCATCGCTCCGTTGCCTTGTTCTGTCGATGGCAACACAGTCAACACATTTTTTTATCATAAAAAAATTATCTTTTCTGACCTTTTTAAAGCATTATCAAAAAATCAGATCTTTTTGGCTGGAAAAATTGATGAAAAAATTCATAATTTAGCCAAGGTTTACAACATATACGTGATCGATTATTTTGATAGAGAAGAAATGACCGTGTTAAACGCTATCCCGACAGCAGAAGGTGCAGTTCAAATTGCAATGGAAGAAATGCCCATCACCCTACATAACAGTGATTGCTTAATATTGGGGTTTGGGCGTATTGGGAAAATGTTGGCGAAAATGCTAAATGGCATAGGTGCACATGTTAGCGTAGAGGCAAGAAAATACGAGGATTTGGCATGGATTAACGGATTTGGGTATAAACCAATTCCGTTGAAGGAAATTATTGACCACATTGGTAATTACCATTGTATCTTCAATACTGTACCGAGTATGATATTAGATGAGAATATGCTCAAAAAAATTGACAAGGATTGTCTTGTGATTGATTTAGCCTCAAAGCCTGGTGGGGTGGATTTTGAAATGGCGAGCAATTTAGGACTGAAAACCATCTGGGCTTTATCCTTACCTGGGAAGGTAGCACCTGAAACAGCAGGAGAAATTATTAAACATACCGTTTTGAATATTATCGAGGAATTGGGGGTGTAAAGATGAACATTCATGGAAAAACAATTGGATTTGCACTCACAGCCTCCTTTTGCACCTTTCAAAGCACCCTTCCACAAATAAAGAAATTAGTGGAGCATGGTGCCAACGTTATACCGATTATGTCGGAGAACGCAATAAGCCTTGATACACGATTTGGAAAAGCGGCAGATTTTGTAAAAAGCATCACTGAAATAACGGGTAATGCCATCATTAATAGTATCCTATTAGCTGAGCCAATAGGACCAAAGGCATTGCTGGATGCTTTGATAGTAGCGCCCTGCACGGGTAATACGTTGTCGAAATTGGCAAATGCCATCACAGACACAACCGTTACAATGGCTGCAAAAGCACATATGCGTAATTTAAAGCCTCTGATTATTGCATTGTCAACAAATGATGGCTTAGCGATGAATGCAAAAAATATAGGTGTTTTGTTAAACATAAAAAATGTATTTTTTGTACCTTTTAAACAGGATGACCCCATTAAAAAGGCAAACTCGTTAATTGCAGATTTAGACCTAATTTTGCCAACAATCGAGTTAGCATTGGACAATATTCAACTTGAGCCTGTATTACTATAATAAAAAATCGGGGGCAGAAATTCTGCTCCCGATTAATTCAACTGATTTCATCCAAATTGTAAGGCGTAATTTGATATACGTAATAATTGAGCCAATTGATAAACAACAAATTTGAATGGCTACGCCATCTCACATAAGGTGGCTTGCTAGGGTCATCGCCGGGGTAATAATGCTGAGGCACTAAAATGTCCAAGCCCTTGTTAACATCTCGCATATATTCACCGTGCAAAGTATATTTATCGTATTCAGAGTGACCTGTCACAAACACTTGGCGACCGTCCTTGCTTATCACGATGTATACACCGGATTCATCCGATTCTGACAATATTTCTAAAAAGTCAACCTTGGATATTTCATCCTTGGTAACGGTGGTATGCCTAGAATGTGGCACATAAAAAACATCATCAAAGCCTCTTAAAAGGGGATTGCAGGTGTCGTTTAATGTATGTGCAAACACCCCGAACATTTTTGTATCTAAGGTGCTTTTTTGCACACTAAAATGATGATACAGCCCTGCTTGAGCACCCCAACAAATGTGCATGGTAGAGGTGACGTGGTGCAAAGACCAATCCATAATGGTTTTAAGCTCTTCCCAGTAATCTACCTCCTCGAAAGGCATGAGCTCAACAGGTGCACCTGTAATAATCATACCGTCATATTTCAAATGCTTAATTTGGTCAAAGGTACTATAAAAAGCAGTCAAATGCTCCTCAGAAGTATTCTTTGAGGTATACGTTTCTGTTTGAAGCAAATCTATTTCTATTTGCAGGGGTGAATTGCCCAATAGACGGACAAGCTGTGTTTCTGTGGCAACCTTGGTAGGCATCAGATTGAGAATTACGATGCGTAAAGGACGGATGTCCTGGTGGCTGGCACGTTCTTCTGTAATGAAAAAGATATTTTCATTGGTCAGTGTATCAGCCGCTGGTAGTTTTGCAGGAATTTTAATAGGCATATCCATTCTCCTTTCCGATTAGCACTCATTATAACAAAATTATGGGTTGAATACAATGATTTCGAAAAAAATTTCATGCAATGAATTGACTTATTGCCATTGTATGCTAAAATATAATGGTGCAAGTTGTATGATTGCATTACGAAAGATTTTAAAGGAGCGTAACAAATGTCTGAAATATTAAGCCAGGAATTAGATTTAAACGAAATTTTACGTGTT
>JACMMQ010000098.1 GCA_014378955.1 Clostridia bacterium | reverse complement strand
CACAAGAAGCGAGTGAGCATTTCGAGGCAATTTTCAACACCAGTCCTGACCCGACGCTCATTACAAGCATTGATGGCAAATATATTTTAAACGCTAATCACGCCTTTTTAAATACGTCAGGCTTTACAATTGATGAAGTGAAAGGTGTAAACATCTTTGCGGACAGCCATTTTAAAGAGGATGCAACACGCCAAAGGATCATTAACGCACTTATGACAAATGGTTCTTGTGAAAACATTGAAATGGTTTATAATCGGAAGAACGGCGAAGAAATGACAGGACTACTTTCTGCTGAGGTTATTACGCTAAAGGGTGAGCAATATGTCATAAGCGTTGTACGTGACATTACAGAGCGCAAGAAGGTAGCAGAGCTATTAAAAAACAGCGAAGAACAGTATCGGCTTTTGGTTACGCAAATGCAACAAGGACTTGCTGTGCATGAGATTATTTGTGATGATGCAGGCAAGCCAATAGATTATCGTTTTATCAGCGTCAACGATAGCTATGAGCGGATAACAGGTCTTCTAGGCAGAGAAATCGTGGGCAAAACAGTTTTAGAGATTTTACCAAACACGGAAAAATATTGGATTGAATTGTATGGGGATGTGGCACTAACAGGTGAACCTTATCAATTTGAGAATTACTCCGTTGAATTAAACAAGCATTTTAGTGTTTCTGCTTATTCGCCAAAGAAAAATCAATTTGCAGTGATTGTCACGGACATCAGTGAAAAGAAAAAACGAGAGGTAGAAATAGAGTATTTAAGCTATCATGACCAACTCACAGGTCTTTACAACCGCCGTTATTATGAAAACAAGACCCATCAAGTGAATCATGAGGATTATTTCCCTTTGACACTTGTCATGGTGGATGTAAATGGGCTCAAGCTCACCAATGATGCGTTTGGTCATTTAGCTGGCGATAGGCTTTTGAAGAAGGTTGCATACATTTTAAAAACAGAATGTCGCACAGATGATATTGTGGCAAGGATTGGTGGAGATGAGTTTGTGCTTTTGCTCCCAAAGACGAATGAGAATATTGCAAGCAAAATTATAGGTCGCATCAATCATGCCATTGCAAACACGCAAATTGAAAATGTGATCGTGTCTATTTCTCTAGGATATGCTGTGAAAAAAAATCATGCCAATGATATGGATGACGTATTTAAGCAAGCAGAGGATGATATGTATCGGCATAAGCTGTCAGAAAGCGCTAGTATGCGTAGCAAAACCGTTGACCTTATTATGAATACATTACATGAAAAGAATAACCAAGAAAAGCTACATGCCGAACGTGTGAGCCATATTTGCGAGGATATTGCCACCAAGTTAAATTTTGAAAGGGCTGATATTGATCAAATTAAAATTGCAGGGATGATGCATGACATTGGTAAAATAGGGATTGATGATAGAATTCTCAAAAAACCTCAAAAATTAGACAGTGATGAATGGAATGAAGTAGAGAGACATTCTGAAATAGGCTATCGCATATTAAGCTCGGTGAATGAGTTTTCAGTCATTGCAGATTACATTTTAGAGCAGCACGAAAGATGGGACGGCAAAGGTTATCCAAAGGGCATAAAAGGGGATGAAGTGCTGTTACAAGCGAGGATTATACACATTGCCGATGCCTATGATGCAATGACCTCTGATAGAACGTATAGAAGTGCATTGAGCGTGGAGAAAGCTGTCGATGAAATCAAAAAATATGCAGGCACGCAATTCGATCCAAATATCGCAAAGGTTTTCGTGGAGCAGGTTTTGGGGAGAATGTGGTAGGTGGAACGTAGTGGGCTTTGCCCACACCCACACCCTTTTTTGAAAAAAAGGGTGACAAAAAACTTTAGTTGGGGGATTTTAAAATAAAGTTTTAATCAATTTTTTTCAAAAAATTGCCAGGTTCAAAGGACGGAGTCCTTTGGCGTCGTCCGCAGACGGCGAAACCCAAACACTCAAAGAGTATTTTTCTTTGTTACTTTCTTTTTACGATAGAAAAAGAAAGTAAGGTTTTATTTAATAATATATCACTGTCGTCAACTTAACCAGCGTTTTTCGTAGGGGCAGGCCTTGTGTCTGCCCAAATGAACTAAATTCGGGCGGACATAAAGCCCGCCCCTACGGTAAATCTGCATGTGATTGCTCTTAAGTTGACGAGAGTGAATAATATAAGTAAAAAAGGCTGCCACGGCAGCCTTTTTTGAATTATAAATTAAGGTCGTTCAATCAAATCATCCCAGTGGTTTAAGGTATCCATTAAATCTTCGACGGTAGGGCTTTTTGCGTTGCGCACATAATACCCAGAAGTTGCATTTGCGGTATACAAAGAGCCTTCCATATCAAGTCCAATGAGTAAACCAAAGCACAAGCCACCGTTGAAATTGTCACCGCCACCAGTGGACAGCTTAGGCTGTGCAACATAAAGGCTTTCCGTTTCGCTAATCGCACCTTTTTCCCAAGCAATGGCATTGGTCAGGGTATGAATAACAAAGCAATCGACGTCCATGGTGTCAAAAATATTTTGCCCAATTGTCTTTAGGTCAGGCAATGCTGCACCTGGATTAAATTGTTTATACAAAGCAATGGCTTCATTTTCATTTAGCCCGAAAATAACCTTATAATAAGCACTAAAGGCGTTGACCAATTCAATTGCTTCTAAAATATCGGTACGAACTGAAAAGTCTGCCATATCAAAAAACAGCACTTGATTTTTGTTCACGGGTCTATTGGATAGGATTTCATCAAGAATACCTTTGAATATTT
>JACMMQ010000097.1 GCA_014378955.1 Clostridia bacterium | reverse complement strand
TACTACATGGATGTGACCTTGCTCTCTTTTGATTGACACGACTGCATTGCGAATGACTTGAACGCCCAATTGAATAAGTTTTGGGTGTAATTGTTCATATTTGCCAGAGGTAAATTCGTGGTTACCTGTGACGAAATAAATGGGTGCCGTTTTTCGCAACTGTTGTAATAAAAACAAAGGCCATTGTTCGTTATATCTACGGTGGTCTATCAAGTCACCTGTGACTAATATATAATCAGGTTTGCATGCATTGACCTTTTCAATTAACGACTGTTGATTTTTGCCAAACCGCTTCCCGTGAATATCCGAAAGATGAATAATGTTCACGCCTTCAAATGCATTGGGTAACGCTTTGATGGGTACATCAATCTTTGTGATGGACAATGTATTGTTTTGGCTGTGTAAAAATACGATTAGCAAAATCAAACCTACTAAAGCACCTAAAATGTAAACTTCCATGCCTAAAAATTCACTCTCCCTAATCCTGCCATAAATAAAGTGCAAGGTCAACGCTATAGCTTGGCGCTACTGCCACTCCTTCCGCTTCAAGCAGTTGTTTTTGAACCTCTATGCCACCAAATGCAAATCCGCCACTCAAATACCCTGATCTGTTGACCACCCTATGGCAGGGAATGATGTGAGGCTGTGGATTGACGTGTAAGGCATACCCAACCGCTCGGCTTGCGCGCAAATTGCCACAAAGCGTTGCAATTTGTCCGTACGTGGCCACCTTGCCTTTTGGAATACGTTTGACCTGCTCATATACTTGTTCAAAAAAGTTCATGATAACTCCCTAAAAAAACAAATGGTATATTTTAGTGTTCACTAAACTATACCATTTGACTGCTTTTATTGCTCTGAATTATCTAAATCCATTGCCAACTCTTGTGGTTCATCTGTTTCTGCAAATGCTTGTTCAGGTGATTGTAAAACTTCCTTTGTAGCATAAACTTTATTTTGTAATTCATGCAATTCATTTTTAGATATTTCGTAAAGCATTGGGCGATCATAGCGATGTTGCTCGTAATTCTTCATAATCTTTTGCTCATCTGCCGCATTTGCATAACAATAGGTGCAAAGGTGTGGGCAACAGTTGTACATGCCCATGTCTGAGGATTCGCCGCATAAACAGTGCTCACGTTGGTTTTTATCCTTTACATTGGCAAGGTTTAAATTGAATATTTGGTTAATGAGCAAAGTATCCACGCACGCCCCTTGTAAAATACCGATTTCCGATAAATCCACTGGTTCTGCACAGGTTTGTATGGTTAAGCAAAATTTGTCCGCAATCTTTTTCAAATCTTTTGCAAAGTCCAATAAATAAGCACGGTAAACTTCCTCGGTAATGTCTGCAATTTGTATGCCCTTTTGCTCCTGTAGCGCTTGCCAGCGTGGCTGGTGCTTGTTATAAAAATCTACAAAGCTTATGACCACACGGTTAGTATATTTCCCAATATGGGAAGCAATGTGATGAAAGCTTTCCAAATGGTATTCTATTGAACTAATATTACTGATAATCATTGGGTCATATCGCCAAATGACCTTGTCCTTGCCAACCTTTTCAGAAAGCTTGATAAAAGTATCCATGCGCTTTTCCAAAGATGGTAAATTCGGCTCAAAGGTTTTATCGTAT
>JACMMQ010000096.1 GCA_014378955.1 Clostridia bacterium | reverse complement strand
GGCATTTAATCATTCCAGACAATTATGATTGTAATGCTGGTGTTTTTGAGCTTAGAGATTCGCAAAACATTAATTTTTTTAATTGTATTTTGTATGGTTGCGGTGCAGAAGGCATTTCTGCATTTGGCGTGACTGGAATTAACATGCAAGATTCTATTATTGAAAAATGCAACCTCCGTGTCATGTCTTTTAATAGATGTGAAAATGCAACTTTTAAAAATTGCATTTTTAGGGAATGCATATATCAAGATATGTTTAGCTTCTATCTTACTAAAAATTTAGTGTTAGATAATTGCGAAATTCGAGATAATGTATCAGGGGAGTACCACCCTTTTATTAGAATAGACAAAGGTTCAATCGATATAAAGGTTATTAATTCAAAAATTATTCATAACAAAGCTGTTAAACTATATGATAATGACGTAATCGACTTTTCGGGTACTATTTTTGAAGGCAATAGTTTTGATATAAAATAGGTACTACAAGTGCAAAAACCTTTATATAAAGAGCATAAGAACCGACACTTGGGACGGTACGATTTTGACAACGTACATTCTATATAAAGCCATTTTCGTTGTCGAATTCGTACCTTCTCCAACTGTCACTACTATTGTTATTAAAGCGCTGTACAGTAAGAATGATGAGAATTATTCGGAGGACAAGTATATGGAACCAGATAAATACGATTTAATGAGCCGTTCAAAAGATGAATTAGTTACTTTAATTAGTCAATTAATGGACAAATTGGCTGGAAAAGAACGAGTGGAGTTTGTTTCTAGGTGGATAAGTCCGCAGGTTGCACTTGAAGAAGCTGGTGCGTGTGATAGCAGTAGCTTGATGCAAAAAGTCGATCTTTTTTGTGACGAATGCATGGATGGAATGTATTTTATTGCTTGTGACTACGATGACTATGACTATGTCTATGACTATGACGATTACGATGATGAAACAGACTGTTTTAGTGAAAGCAAATGGGCTCATCAGTTTTCGACATTTCTAGAGCTCGCAGTGATGTATTCGCGCAATAAGAATTACGATATTACCTATAAAGCTTTTGATAAATTATTAACCTGCCTTCACAAAGCGAATTTTGATGAAGAAATTTTAGGAACGCAACACCCAATGGACTATATAGAGGTTGATTGGGATGAAGTTTTTGAGGAATATTACAGTTCCATGAAAAATCAGATATCGGATAAAATGCAAGTTGCTTCTAAAGCTGTCGAAGTTTGGATGAACTTTGAAAAATATTGCACGGATATAATTTTGGAGAATATTGATGATATTACGTATGTTGAGCAATCAATTAGAGAGAATATTGGTAAAAATGCCGATTGTTGGCATGTTCAACACGCATTGTACGAATTACTGAAAAGTTTTTACATAAAGCTTGATCTTGAATTTAATGAAAGGATAATTGCAAAAAGCTTGGTATGCTACAATGCTAATTTCTGGAATGATGTAGCACAAGCATATATATCGTGTGAAATGTGGGAAGAGGCTGTTGGGGTTATTAATAACGCCTTGAAACAAGTAACAAATGAGCAGGTTTTTTCAATGCTTAACAAAAAAATGGTGGATTGTTATGAAAGCTTAGGCATGTTCAGTGAGGCTTATGATATTGCAGTGAAAATGTTTATTGATGATTACAGTCATGCGCTATATTTAAGAGCGAGAAGCTTCGCAATTAGAATTGGCGCTTTGAATACCTTTGTTGACAGTATGGAGAAATGCATTGTTGCCAGTAAAAGCTATAATTCTGTATCCAAATTATTAAGGATACTATCATTCGAAGGACGCACGCAAAAACTAATTGACACAGCGTTGAATACTGATGGCTATTCACGTCATGATTATTTAAAATATACGACCAAGTCTTTAATTTACCGTGCATTGGGTTGGAAGTTTATCACATTGCCTAACCTCAACGGATTTTTGAGGGCAATTGAAAATAATAAAATCGATGGCATTGTAGACATGATAAAAGAGACAGAGCATTCCGAGAGTGAACAATTCTGTTTAAATAGCGCCATTGATATTTTAAAGCTGATGGTACAATTCCATATCAATGCGTCAAAGAGAAGCAGATATGCCAGAGCAGCGTACTATTGTGCAGTCATAAAGGATATTTATACTTTTATCAATGAAGGTAATGAATTTGAACGGTATTATGAGGGGATTTTTGTCCAAAACAAAAGAAGACCAGCTTTGAAGGATGAGATGAAAAGAGAGATAGGGTAAAGCATTTCTATTAAGAAGGTGAGTCAAATTAGCTTATTTACCATAATTCCAGAAGATTTCTTCAAGCCTTTAACAAGCAAGTATAAGAGCACTTATATGGATTGCTTAAGGCTTATTTATAATACCTATAAGACGGAATTATCGTTTGGCGTAGATAAGGAAATCCTTGTTGCAAAGCTTGAAAATTATCTGGACGATGCTGTCACAACAGACATGGTTTTTGAGAAAAATGAAGAGGTAGCACGGGATGCACGTGCAAAAGCCAATGGTATTTTGAGGGAATTGAAAGATTGCGGTTGGATTGATTTTGAAGTATCAAATGATTTTAAAGTGAAGGTCAATTTACTTGACTACGCTGCTACGATGATAGAATCCTTTAACAAAATCATAAAAAATGAAGAGATGGAGTATCAGAGCTTATTCTCTCAAATTCACGCCACACTTTGTAATGATGATGCATATGCAAAGCCGTATGAATACATTATCAAACGTATCGCTGAAAATACGGAGGAATTGATGGGTGGGTTTAAAAAGCTCAATTCAAATATAAAAAAGCGCATTGATGCGATTACGAACGAAAAATCCGCTGGAGAAATTGTGCAGGATTTTTTTGTTTATCACAAAGAAATTGGGTCAAAGGCATATCATCGCATGAAAACAAGCGATAATATTTCTCGTTTCAGAGCAACCATTATAGAAAAATTACAATGCATTTTAAATGATGAAAATATTTTCAACCGCACCGTGTTAGGCTTTATCGAGGTTGAACAGGTGGACAATCGCATGCAAGCCGAGGATGAGATTAGGAGTTTAATCGTACATATCATAAAGGCATTTAGAGATTACGATGAAATTATCCGTGAAATTGACATCAAAAATTCAAAGTATATTCAAAGTGCGGTAGCAAGAGCAAAATTCTTGCTAAACAACAGCAATAACCCAGAGGGTAAAATATCAAAAATATTACAACACTTATCGGAAGAATTTAATAACGATCAAGCGTTAAACCTGTATGATGAGGTTGATGACACGCTTTTTGAGGTGTTTCAGATATTTCCGCAAGCATTTTTAGATAATGAATCGTTGTATGTTGTGCCCATTAGTAAAAAAATGTCCGTGCCAGATGAACTGGAAGCATCGCTTGGGCTGACAGAGGCACAAAGGGCGTTGCATCAGCTAGCAATGCGTGAAAAGCACAAAAATAGCTTTTCACGCAAAAACATCAATGCTTATGTTTCGGAAATGCTAAAAAATAATACAACGGTGCTGGCATCCACCTTGCCACTTCAAAACAAGCGTGACCTTATTAGAATTATCTTTATTAGTCTTTATGCCAAGCAAGCAAAATCGGCGTACAAAACGATTTCAAAGGATGGCATCATTGAGCGAAATGGTTTTAAATTCTGTGACTTTGAAATAGAAAGGTGTGACAAATAGCGATGGAAATATTGAATGAAAGCGCAACGCAAAAAGAGAAGTTTAGAATATCCGCTAACAAGCTACTCAACAACTGCTTTATCGTAAAAAAGAAGGAAGACACAAGGAATGACTACATCTTTGTTGTTCAAAACAAAGCGCTTTTTATACAATATTTCGATTTGCTGGGTTACAGGCTAGACGTTAACGAAACACACGGCGTCGTCGCATTAACAAGCATAAATGGTACGGGAAGGCTCAAGCTAAAAAAGATAGAAAGCATACTTTTACTTATATTGAGACTTTTATATATTGAAAAACGTGCGGAATTAAGCCTCAATGATGAGGTCATTATACTGATTGATGAAATTCATCAAAAATATAACATGCTAAAGCTTGATGCCAAGCCGACATTAGACAAAACCATGCTCAAATCGACCATGAGCTTGTTTAAAAGGTACAATATTATTACCAATATTGACAGCGATTTTTTAATGTCTGATGCAAGGATTAGAATTTTTCCGTCCATTTTATTTGCGGTAACCAATGATAACATCACCCAAATGGTCGACATGATCAACGATAAGCTCAACAAATATATGAAGGGGGGAGAGCAAAGTGATGATGAAGAGGTTGTGCAGGATTAGGCTTATTAATTGGCATTACTTTGCAAATGAAACGATCAATGTTTCGGGCTCTTTTTTAATAAGTGGTGAGAATACGGCTGGAAAATCAACCGTTTTAGATGCTATCCAATTGGTGTTGACCACCAATCATAGAAAGTTTAATACCGCTGCTAATGAAAAGAGCAGTCGAGATTTAAAGGGCTATGTGCGTTGTAAAACTGGGGATGAAAATAACACGTATGTCAGAAACGGAAGTGTCATTACATACGTTGCACTAGAGTTTTATGAACAAAAGTCATCAAAATATTTTACACTTGGCGTAAAAATAGACTCGCCTGACGAAGAAAGCAAGCTTAGTACAAAGTGGTTTCGAGAGGAATGTAGGCTGGATGATTTATCCTTTGTCACAGGTGGTAGACCATCCACGACAGAAGAGTTTCGTAAAAATGATAAGAAAATACCACTAATACATCAAATATTGGAAGCCAAAGCACACTTTGGACGTCGCCTTGGAAATTTAGAGCATAAATTTTTTGATATGATTCCAAAATCGCTAGCCTTTAAGCCAATGGATAACGTCAAAGATTTTATCAATAAATTCATTTTATCAGAAAAAGCGATTGAAGTGGCAACGCTTAGAAATAATATCGCAACGCTCAAAGAGCTAGAAGACCTCATGAACATTACCAAAGCAAAGGTAGAAAAGCTCGAAGCAATACTGATGATCAATGGGGAGATATTAGCAAAAGAGCAGGAAATAAAGACCAATGAAGTGCTAATCAAAAAGGCGGAGCTTGAAGCAAAGAAATTAGAGATTGATAGGATAGAAAAAGAAAACAGTCAGTGTGAATATAATTTGAGAGCAGCACAGAGTAACGAACAGCGCATAGGGACAAACTTAGAAAATAAAAGAAGTAGAATATCAACCTTAAAAGTCGCCGCTTCACAAAATGAAACATCACAATTGATCACGGAAATCCAACATAAAATAGAAATATATGAAATAGCCTTGAATGCAGCAAATGCTGCATTCGAAAAGCTGAAGGGTATGCAGAAAAAAGTGTTGGAAGCTTTAACCGTACTCGGAAAAAATGATATATTTGTCCTGTCCAAAGAAGACGTTTTGAATGTTACCGTTGCAAGCGTATCGTCACAGGAAAAATCAGAGAAAATTTTTCAGCTGAAACATGCATTTTTAGGGCTGACGCAAACATACAACCATGATATTTTTGTAATTGCGAATGAACTCAAACTAGGCAAAGAGGAAAAAATTAACCTTGAAAGAGAAATCAGCAACCTAAAGAACAAAAAACTGACTTATCCTGAAAATACAGTTAAATTAAAGCATGCGATTGAAAAGGAATTTTTACAGCTGGGGTTGCATGCTCCCGTCAGAATATTTTCAGAGTTGCTTGAAATAACAGATGCGTTATGGCAAAACGCCGTTGAAGGGTATTTGAATAGCCAGCGATTTTATATTATTGTTGAGCCCCAGCACTATACAGTAGCGCTGGAAGTGTACAATCGCATCAAAAAAGAGGTGCACACAGTTGGCTTAATCAATACAAGTAAGCTTGATATAGATGCAGTAGCGGATACTCAATCACTTGCTTATGTTGTAAAAAGTGACAATCGATACGCAAAGGCATATGCTATTTTTCTCTTAAACAAGGTTGTTCGATGCGAGGACGTACACCACCTAAAGCTACATAAAGTCGCCATTACAACAGACTGCATGCTTTACCAAAACCATGCAGTGCGGAAGATTGATGAGAGGGTGTACAGCACGCCTTATATCGGTGCGTCTGCCTTTGAAATTCAGTTAAAAAACAAGCTGAATGCACTTGAAAAGCTAAACGAAGGCATGAAAATAGCCAATGAAAAATTAACCCTTCAAAGGCATGTGCTTGAAAAGCTGTCAAGCTGCAATTTTGATGTTTTAGATGAAAATATACAGTCGCCCATGCAGGTTGAAAATATCCAAGCGAGCATCCATATAGAATTACAAAATCTGAAAAATGCACAGTCAGATCCAAGCTATTTACAGCTTCAGATGGAAATTGAAGATTGCGAGAATTCGATTAAATCGTTAGCGGATGCATACAAAGCTGCGAATGAAAAAATAGGTAGCATTAAAAATGAATTGGTTGCAAATGAAAAGAATAAAAAGGATATGCTACAGTTAAAGGATGCCTTAGAGCATAGCTACAACACCTTTTGTGAGGATAATGCACAGGTAGCTGTTTTGGGAGCGGATAAGTATTTAGAGCAAGTGAAAACCAAATCGCCTGCAACAATTGTTGCAAACTTTTCGCCTAGGAAAATAGCCATTGAGAATGAGAAAATGAGGTATTGTACGGAGCTAGTGAAATTACAAACAAGCTATTGCAGTATTTATGACAGCGATTTAGGCTGGGGGCTTGAACAAATAAAGCATTATATCAACGAGCATCATAAGCTTACCGCTTCTGATATGATTAGATTTGAAGAGGATTTAAAAAGAGCGAAGGAAAACTGCGAGTTGGAATTTAGAGAATCGTTCTTGGCAAGGTTAAAGGAAAACATTGAAACTGCATATGCCGAATTTAAAAATCTCAATGCAGCTTTGAAAAATATATATTATGGTGAGGACAGCTATAAGTTTGAAATAACCCATAACAAGAAAAAGGAAAGTATTTATCGTATGATTACCTCTAAAAATAATATGGAGGGGTTTACGCTTTTGTCCCAGAATTTTGATGAGGAATACAGGGAAGAAATGGAAGACTTGTTTTCAAAACTCACAGCTTACGATGACAAGGGTGAAAAAGTGCTTGCAGAATATACCGATTATCGGAGTTACTTGGATTATGATATTATCGTGGAGAAAAAAGATGGCTCAATACAGCGCTTTTCTAAAATATATGGCGAAAAGAGTGGTGGCGAAACGCAAACGCCATACTATGTTGCGATAGCCGCTTCTTTTGTGCAGCTTTACAAATCAGGTGATACCATTCGCATCATCATGCTAGATGAAGCGTTTGACAAGATGGATGATAATCGAATAAATGCCATGATGGATTTTTTAAATAGCCAAAACTTTCAAATTATACTTGCTACGCCACCTTCAAAGCTTGAGGTAATAGGAGAAAAGGTGGACACCATTTTGATGGCGATGCGGGATGGGAAAACAAGCATCATTGAGGAGTATGACCTATGAGCAATCGATATGAAAGCACCATCATCCATAAGCTGCTTGATAAGTATGAAAGCAGTAAAAGCTTTGTAGGTGCTAATAAGGTCAATCAAAACTTCACGGTTAAGGTCGCTACGCTATTTCCGAAATATGCAGACCATGCCAATATCGAGGTGTTTCAAGCAGTCAATGAGGCAATTGATATATTAATTCGAAAGGGGCTTGTTGCGAGCACGGTGAACAGCGCCAGTGTTTATGGCAATATTAGCCTGAACCTACTACATTTGGAAGCCTCTTATGCATACGTTGACAGAAAATCAAAGCAAAATGTCAATGAAGAAATCGAAAAAATTCTATTAGCGTTTAAGAACAAGCATGAAATTTTGCAGCGGTATTGTAATGCGCAGCTTGAAAGAGTGAGGCTCAACAAGCCTGTTCAATATTTTAGCGGTGATATCAATGAATTAAACCATATTTTAACGGCAACCGTGGCGTTGTTACACGTGGAAAATGAAACGTTTCTACGTGATTTTTCCATGCAGGTGTTTAAAAATTCTAAAACCTTTGAGGCAATCAGTGCGAAGGTTGTAGGCTTGTTATATGAATTTGGCGATTTTCCAGACAAGGAAGAGCTATTAGGCAGTCTAAATATCGTCAAAAATCCGACCTATGTTAATTTTAAGGGTGCTGGCATAATTGCCATAGGTGACCAGGCCATGGACTTAAATAAAATAAACGGTGACATTGCAATTTCATCCTCTTTGATTACTAGTGTAAATCGCATCCAGGTGACAGGACAGGCAGTTATAACCATTGAAAATTTAACAAGCTTTAATGCTTTTAACGATAAGACAATGCTTGCCATATATCTTGGAGGATACCATAATAAAATCAGACGTGATTTTATTAAAAAAGTATATGCGGAGAATAGAGAGAAGGATTATTATCACTTTGGCGACATCGATGCGGGTGGATTTTATATCCTCAATCATCTAAACCGTGAAACAGGCGTTGATTTCAAGCCTTATAAAATGGATGTAGATACATTACACATTTACGCCGATTTTATGAAGCCTTTAACGGAAAATGACCGTGTAAGGCTTCTAAAACTCAAAGAAAGTACATTTAAAAATGTGATTTCGTATATGCTCGAAAACAATTGCAAGCTAGAACAGGAAGCGATTATATCTAAATTATACTGACCGATGCAATCAACTCATTGTTCAAAAAGGCTGATAATTCATTTGCCACACAAACAACCGCTCTAGTGCCATGAAGTAAAGAAGATTTATCAAGTAGTTTAAACACCCTGGGTTTTGAATAAAATTCCTCTATATCATTCCAGGGAACTTGCTCCGCCAATTGGACCCAACGATTGTGTCTGCCCAGTTTTCCACCGAAAGGCAAGTGGCGGCAAGGTTCTTTGTGTTATTCAGCAAGCCCACAGTATAATTCATGGTAGCAGATTTACAATCCTTATTTATGATAATCCGCAATATTATGTCTAGTAGTTGCTTCAACGATGTCATAATATGCCCAGTGGTCTGCAATATCTATCAATTTCACCGGATAGTCCTTCTCGCTCGCTTTGACCATGGATGCATCTGGAGTTCTTCCCATCATAGCATTGATGATCTTCACCGCTTCCGCTCTAGTAATTGGAGCATCGGGTCTAAAGGTTGCATCCTCATATCCGTTGATAAAGCCCTTTTCAATTAAAGCTGCGATATACTTTTGCGCCCAGTGTCCATTGACATCTGCAAAAAGGGTATCACCCTCTGCGAATTGGAGCCCTGCGAACTTCAACATCACCACTGCAAACTCTGCTCTGGTCATACTGCTATTCGGCATAAAACTGCCATCTGCATACCCTGTAATAATATTTTTTGTTTGCATATATCCTAATGGATTTGTGTACCAAGTATTTGCCTCTGCATCCACAAACTTATTCGCATAATAGGTATTAGCATTATATTCTTTGGATAAGCGGGAAATTATGGTCACAACCTCTGCGCGTGTCACACTGTTATTGGGCTTGAATGTGTCATCTGGGTAGCCAACAATATAGGATTGATGTTTATTGACAGTGCTACTTCTATATCTACTGCTTCCACCAGAAGACGTCTGTTCTGCGGCTTTTGTATAGCCGATTGCGTAATTCGAGAAGTTTTTCACATAAAGTTCAACAAAATCTGATCCGATCACTACATATTCTCCATCAACTGCTTTTTGATCTCCAACAGGTAAAGCGGTTGCCGTACCATTATGCAAGCGATACACGGCAATTGGTCTACCCTTTGCTTCCTCCGGTATTGGAATAATGATTTTTATAATATTGGTAAGGGTTGCTTGCACGGTGCCGTTTACAAACACCTTAATATCAAGGTTAAGTGGAATAATGTTTTCGCCTTTAATTTGGATGATTTCAGTCGGTATATCCTTCTTTGTAATTTCAACTGAAACCGTATCCGCACTTGGAGTGATTACCTCTACCGTTGTACCACTTGGCACATTTTCAGGAACTGTGGCGATGATTTCTGGTTCGGTAATTACGACATCCGTGTTCTCGCTGGCTAAATAATTATTTGTTTCTTTATATCTCACATAATATTTGCCTGCTGTGAGCATCACAACCTCTGTTAATTTAACAGCAGAATATGTGCCCTGTTCACGTTTATATTCCATTGTACTGTCAACACCAGTGATTTTTCCATCATTTCTGCCTATTTTTGTAATATTCAATTTGACTACAGTTGGTTTATTTGAAGGTGTTGATTTTTGTATAGTAAAGCTAGCAGTTTCGGCTGTCGAATGATAATTACTATTTTCAGCCAGGCTTATCCTTACGGTATAGCTACCTGCATTTGTTGGGGCCGTAGTTACATAGGTGCTATTCGATGCGGTTGAATCCTTGTATTCAATGATAACTGCTCCTGTGCTGCCTGTACTGGTATATGTCGGAGCCAAAACTTCTGTGCCGTCATATGTTTTTGAGATGTTACCAATGTTTGTGATGCTACTGCTTGCCTTATTTACTGTAATAGCAATATACTCCACAGTCACTGAATTGTAATTTATGGTGTCGGTTGGTGTGAATATGACACTATATCCGCTATTCGTTACATTTGAAACAGTATTTCCATTCGTCCACGCAAAGCTACCTGCAACCGAAGCTGTGCCAGCGGTTAGTGTTGATGTTGAGAGCAAATCACCATAAGTGATCGTGCTAGCGGTTGGATTTAAGGTGATGATTGGTGTTACTTTTTGTATCACAAGTGTTTTGGTTATTGGTGCAATTTGGCTATATCCTATTTGCATGGTGAAGGTTGCAGTCACTTCGTAGGTTCCTGCATTTGTAGGCGCATTTGCACGGTTGTACCCTGTTCCTACATAGTTATATGCGATGCTTGCAACTCCTGTCACAGAGTTTGTGACCTCATTTGCAATAGGACTTGCTATGTAAACCTCTGTTTTATCGTTAAAGGTTGGTATTCCTGCTGAAAGTGCTGTAATTTCACCGTTTGTTACAATGAAATTTGAAGGTGCAAGGTAATTCCCTGCATTTTCACCACTCATTTCATAGGTAACGGTTATTGCTTTACTTGTTCCAACATTTGCATTATCATAGCTTGCAGATGCTATGCCTACAGTTACAACATCGCTGCCTACCTTGTTGGTTATGCTTCCAACCGTTGCATGGGCATTTGCATTGCCATCATAAGGCTTGCTTGTGGTTATCGTTGGGTTTGTAAGCGTGAGCGTTCTTTTATTGACTGAAATAGCAATATCCACAGTCACTGAATTGTAATTTATGGTGTCGGTTGGTGTGAATATGACACTATATCCGCTATTCGTTACATTTGAAACAGTATTTCCATTCGTCCACGCAAAGCTACCTGCAACCGAAGCTGTACCAGCTGTTAGTGTTGATGTTGAGAGCAAATCACCATAAGTAATCGTACTAGCAGTTGGATTTACGGTGATGCTTGGTGTTGCTTTTTGTATCACAAGTCCATTCATGATTTCTGTACTGTAAGATACAAAAGCTGTATCCTCTGCTCTTGTAATCTTAACATTATAGTTTCCAGTATTTGTAGGTGCGGTTGTTGTCCACGAATCAATTACCCAATACTGCACCGTATAGCTTGTATTGGGTGTGCCACCGATTGCGAAATCCTTTGCTCCACCGTCATAAGGGTAGCTTTGAGGGGTTGTATTTATAGAAACGGCGGTTTTTTCTTTCCATACAGCAAATAATGTTACATGACCGCTCCCCATTGCAAAGGTTTTCGTGCCTGCCGATGTATAGGTTGCCGTTGTGGCACCACTGCTTGTTGACCAACCTGAAAAGGTATAGTTGGCTTTTGTTGGGGTGGTTGTGAATAATACCGTTACTGTATTGCCTGTGTAATATTGTGTGCTGTCTGTTGGCACACCACTGCCACCGTTTGCATCATAGGTTACGGTATATTTTGCAATTTCGCTCCACACTGCATACAAAGTCACATTTGTTGTACCCATTGCAAAGGTTTTCGTGCCAGCCGATGTGTAGGTTGCCGTTGTGGCACTACTGCTTGTTGACCAACCCGAAAAGGTATAGTTGGCTTTTGTTGGGGTGGTTGTGAATAATGCCGTTACTGTATTGCCTGTATAATATTGCGTGCTGTCTGTTGGCACACCACTGCCACCGTTTGCATCATAGGTTACGGTGTATTTTGCAATTTCACTCCATATCGCATACAGTGTAGTGTCTGTTGATATATTAAAAGTATTTCCTGCTAAATAAGATGTTCCTGTACCATCAGCTAAAGTATTCCACCCCGTAAATATATAATTTTCTTTCGCTAAAGCACCCGTATTTCCCCTAACTACTACAGAAGCATTTAATTCATAATTTGTAGCATCCGTTGGAACGGCACCGCTTGAGTTTTCATTTCCATTATAAAAAACTCGATAAGTCGTACTTTCTACTGTAACGGTGAAACTTCTTACCACCGTTAATTTACCTGCTTCGATTGTTGTGACAACCATATATAAGTTGGCTGTAGATGCGATTGTATAATCAGATCCTGATAGATACGGCATTGTATTGAGGGTAATGGTTGAAGTAGCTGGTGCTGAATCAGTTACTGTAAACTTGATTTTATCAGCTGTTCCAGTCGCCCATCCAGTGACTGCACCCGTTGTATCAGTACCCCCAGCCACAGGAATTACGACATTGGTAACACCGCCAACTGGTTGCACACTGCCCAATGACAAAACAACATTACTCGGTGCCTTCGCATTCGTTAACGCATGCGGTCCGACGATAATGGTATCAGAAGAAGAATTGCCATTTTTATCTGTTGCTGTAACCGCAATAGTCCTATTTCCAGTTCCGGAAGCGGAAGACTTGTATGTCAGATTGGATAAGATTTTTCTAACATATTCATTGGTCGCATTTCCATTAAAGGTAATCGTCCAAATCTGATTATTTGTTATAACCGGTTGATAAGTATCAGCACCAGGAGTACCCCCTGTATGGGACATCGTTCCAATTATGGTTCCACCCATTGTAACATTGAGGTTTTGGAAGTTTAAAACAGGAGCATGCTGATTCACCATAGCGCCAATTGTATCTCCAGCTACAGCATTAGATGTGATTTGAATTGAAATGCTTCCCCCATTCCAATCAGCATCTCCATCTGCATCATTGATAAAACTATTATCTCCAAAACGGCAATTGTTATTTAATTGGGATATAAATCCCGCATCAGAAAGCATAATAACAGGTGCTGAATTAACATGTCTTATTTCACCATTCTCTTTTGCTTTTGCGTCAACAAGGTTTGTATTAATTATATAGATGGGGATCCCACTGAAAACAAATTTAGTGTCATCAGCGATACTATCATTATCAAAGTCACCCAATATAGCGTCTTTTAATATTGTATTTACAGTAGCCGCACTAATCACAACGCCTCCTGTTTTTAGTTGAAGAATATCTCCACCCTTAAAATCCCAAATGCGATTACTCGTTTCCCCAGCATCCTCCGAATTAACGACAACTGTGTTGTTTCCACCCAAACCAAAAAGTTCATTGTGTCCTGAACCACCATCAATTATGTCATTCCCTGCACCAAAGTTTGGGTTTTGCATTAGTAGTGAACGAAGTCTCTCTTCAGTGAAATAGTTTTTAATTGAACTTGTTGTGTCTGCGTACCTATGTTGATTTGTATCGCCATATACACCATCATAAGCATTGCCACCATTTCTTCCAGCACCACCAACAGCACCGCCGAAACCAGCGCCACCGCCGCCAGCGTGTGTAGCCGCGACACCACCCAAACCAGTTACTGTGCCAATTGATGTAGCACTATTTCCGCCGGCACCACTATTGTTACCACCACGAAAGCCAACGCCCTCTACCAAGGTAGCTCCGCCATTACTAGTGCCGCTTCCACCGCCGCCGCCACCGCCGCCACCAATACCGCCAATTGCTCCATTTGGAGGAGTTCCGAAAACACCACCGGATCCACCAGCACCGCCACCACCAAGTCCACCGTTACCAGGAAACCAACCTTCGTAGTTTTGACCGTTAAAGCCATCTCCAAAAATGATATCGTCTCCAGTGTCGCCGAAAATAGTGTCATTTCCACTGCCACCTAAACCACCAAGAGGATTTAGAATGCCAAAGCCCACACCCCTACAACCAGATCCTCCGCCACTTCCATCCCCAAAGATGATATCATTTCCGAGCGTACCCGCGATTGTATCTTCGCCACCGCCTCCATTTCCTCCAGCTCCGCCATGGATATTTGACCCCGCAGCACCGCCACCGCCGCCACCACTTCCATCTCCTAAAATGTATTGTCCCGCTATGCCCCCGGCATTTACTTCAAGTGTAGAGACTATAAGTAAATTTATAATCATCACAACACTAAGCAACCCACTTAAGCTTCTCGTCATACTCTTCCTCATGTGTGTACCACCTTTTTATTTTTTTAGTTTGCAACATTCATTTATGTAAGCAAATATTGTTTGATTTTTAAATTGCACTTTTATGAATGTGTTTGTAGTATCTTTCATTCAATTATCATCCCCTCGTCTAAATTTAAACGCCAAATAACCCAAAAACATCCTTATCGTCAAGCACACGGTCGCTCTTTTTACCTGAATTTTCAAGCAAGCTGTGCATCTTCTGCTCAATTGTTTTCTTCAACAATACTTCAAAATCAATATTGCGTAGCTTGAAAAACAAAGCAGGGTCATCATCCAACCTTGCACCAATGCCATATAGAACAGCGGTAACGTGCTTACACATATCTGCCCAGTCATAACAGCTACAGCTGAATTTTATCTCCTTATCAGTAGGGAACAGTCCCTTTCCCTTCAAGGTGAAAATTTCTTCTAGCTCTTTTGGGAATTTACCATCCATAAGCTCGGCTAAGCTGTCAATTTTATGATGACATAATTTGAGAATGCTGTCCCATTTATCGCTTGAAAGTGGTACTATTACAATTTCAATTTCATAAGGTTTTCTCTCACTACCTTGAACCAGCGCCTTTACAACGCCTGTTTCAATGTTTAAATCAAGCACGGCACCCATTTTAACATAGCTCCGCCCACGTGAAATTCTATTTGAGTAGTCGGCATAATTTTCAAGATTTTTATTCCACGCCTTGCCCCACCATGTATT
>JACMMQ010000095.1 GCA_014378955.1 Clostridia bacterium | reverse complement strand
GATTACTGGCGCTGGTGGCTTTGTAGGGAAAAATCTGGCAGAAGCCCTGCAGCATAAAATGCAGGTATTAAAAACGTCAAGAGCGGATGTGGATTTACTAGATGCCGATGCGGTAGAGGGTTTTGTTGCGACCCATAAAATCAACCGTATTATCCATTGCGCAAGCGAAGGTGGTGCTAGAAAAACAGGTTATGATGCCACGCAACATGACATTGTCAAAATGAATTTGCAAATGCTTTTAAACCTAAAGCGTTGCTTGACAGACGATATGCACATGATTTATTTTGGCAGTGGTGCGGAATATGACAAGCGTCAGCCACTTGTGAAGGTAAATGAAAACAGTCGGGCATTGCCTATAGACGATTACGGCTTTGCCAAATATGCGATGTCTCAATGCATAGGTAATGCGAAAAATATTACGTGCCTAAGAATTTTTGGCTTGTATGGCAAATATGAGGATTATCGTTATAAATTCATATCCAATGCAATACTCAAAAACATGCTAGGTATGCCTATGACCATTCATCAAAATGTTTGTTTTGATTATTTATATATGGATGATTTGGTGAGAATTGTTGAAGGTTTCTTAAAAACACCACCGTCTGAACGCATTATAAATGTCACACCAACGCAATCGATTGATTTGATAACAATAACACAATGCATTAATGAAGCCTCGCAAAAACAAACAGAAGTCGTTGTGCTGAATGAAGGCATGAACTTAGCATATACAGGGGATAACCAACTTTTGTTATCTCAATTGCCACAATTTAACTTTACAACCTATGCACAGGGTATCAAATGTCTTTATAAATATTATCAATCGGTAGTCAATACGTTAGATATAGATTGTATCAAAGCAGACCCATTTATAAAATATTGCAAAACAGGAGAAAAACATGAAAAGTGAAGCGCAAATTAGAACTGAAATATTAGAACGAGTGGAAGAGCTATACCGCTTGAGAAAATCAAACGAGCAATTTACCCCAGGCGAAAGCAAGGTGCATTATGCTGGACGTGTTTTTGATGCCACGGAAATGACAGCGGTTGTGGATAGCGTGTTGGATTTTTGGTTGACATTAGGCAAGGAGGGCAACGCCTTTTGTGATGAATTTAGCAAATATTTGGGGCTTAAGCATTGCTTGGTGGTGAATTCTAGTTCGTCTGCAAATTTGGTGGCAGTGAGTGCGCTGTGCTCACCCAACATCCCAAACCCTATGCAAGCAGGGGATGAAGTGATTACCACCGCAATGACCTTTCCTACAACACTTTCGCCCATTGTGCAAAACGGCTTAGTGCCTGTTTTTGTGGATATCGAGCCTGATACCTATAACATGGATGCCAGCTTGATTGAAGCGGCAATTACCGATCGTACACGTGCGATCATGTTTGCACACACACTGGGTAATCCAGCGGAAATGGATAAAATTCGTGACATTGCAAATCGTCACAATTTATATCTTATTGAAGATACCTGTGATGCCTTGGACTCAAAATATGACAACCAATTGTGCGGCACATTTGGCGACTTTTCAACGTACAGCTTTTATGCGGCGCATCACATCACGATGGGCGAGGGCGGAGCGGTGTGTACGAACAATACAAAGCTTTATCAAAATGCGTTGTCTATTCGTGATTGGGGACGAGCATGCTTTTGTGAAACAGGAGAAAGTCATGCAGATGGAGCATGTCGCAACCGTTTTAATTTCAAATTTGAAGGGATGCCGGATGGGTATGACCATAAATATG
>JACMMQ010000094.1 GCA_014378955.1 Clostridia bacterium | reverse complement strand
TTTCAAGTATTTTGAAGGTAATCACGCCATCTGGTACCGTTATGTTCACTTCCTGTCCAATGGACTTGCCGACTAAGGCACTGCCCACTGGTGATTCATTGGATATCTTCCCTGCTTTAGGGTTTGCCTCGGTTGAACCCACGATGGTGTATTCGATGGTGTCGCCTTCTTGCATATCTTGCAATATAACCTTCGATCCTACGCTTACAGCGACTGTATCGATGTCATCTTCGTCTATTACACGGGCGTGCTTCAACATATTTTCTAGCTGAACAATGCGTACCTCCACATGTCCTTGCTCATTTTTTGCTTCGTCATATTCTGCGTTTTCAGACAAGTCCCCAAAATCTCTCGCCTGCTTAATCTTTTCTGCAATTTCGTTGCGTTTGACTTCCTTTAAGAATTCCAATTCCTTTTCTAACTTTTCTAACCCCTCATATGTGAGAATTATCTCTTTGTTTGCCAACATGAATGTTCTCTCCTTCTTAAGCGAATGATAGCTTGCTTAATAAAATCCATCGAATTGTTATTATTATAATCAACAATGACGTAAATGTCAAATACATTTTAAACTTTTTTATGCAATTTCCACAGTGCGGTATAAGATACTTGTTAATTTGAGTGTTCCGTCCCCCAGGGAGAATTGATTTTCGCCTATGATATACTGCGCCAAAGCCATTGAATCTATGCCCTCTAATGCAAATAAATCGCTATATTTTGGCATTGTCACTTGCACCCCTGTAATGTGTCGTTCGCCCACACGGATAATAGGAGGCTCCGAAAATGTCACAAGCACTGTATTTTCTGCTGGTATTTGCTCGCACACACGCACAGATGTGCCTGTAGCAGACATGAGCTTTGCGGCAAATAGTTCCCCTTGCACAAGCTGTGATGTCACAAGCGTTAATGATTGACCTATGTGCGAAAACGCAAGTAGTGTGTGTAGACCTTGCTCATCTAGATTTGGCATTTCAACTGTTAAGGCATATTTTTCCTTTGTAATGCCTTGCTGCTTAAGCACCTTTCGTACAATTGTGCTAAATATTTTACGAAACAATATTTCGCCGTTCATATGTGCGATGCCGTATTGCTCAAAAAGCGCATCGCCGTCTGCTTGTATACAGGTTGCAGCGGTTATGCCTTGCGCTTTTAGATATTTTGCCGTTCGATCCAACCACTTGTTCTTTTCAGTTGCCTTCACGAGCACCAATACAAGCTGTCTTTCCTCCGAAAGGTTGATGCGATAATATTTTTCCAGGTTCTGAAATCGCTGCCACCATTTTGGCTTAGGTGTCACATCCGTCGCTTTCAAGCATACCTTTTGTAAGCCTGCCAAATCATATGGCACGATGCAAGCACTCACCAATTTTTCCACCCCCTACACTCACTAACGTTGTGGAGTAATCATATGCAGGGTGGTGGACGAATATGCAGGTGTACAAGAGTGATTATTGCAATTTACCCTTGACGACCTCTAGTGCTTTTGAAAGCTGGGTATCTTGTTCGAGCGTGAGCTTAGAAATGCTACTTTCTAAATCCGCTGGCAATGCAACCTCAACGTCTGGTAGGATGCCTTTTTTATGCACCTGATTGCCTTTTGGTGTGAAATACTGCTGTATAGTTACCTGCACAGCTGAACCGTCCGTAAGCGGGAATATACGCTGTACAACGCCCTTGCCAAAGGTTTTCTTACCCACTACCACCGCCTTGCCATAATCCTTTAAAGCGCCTGATAAAATTTCAGAGGCACTTGCACTGCCTTCATTGACCAAAATCGCCATCGGTAGGTTGATCTCTGATTTGTCTGATTTTTCTTCCATGCGTTTGCCGTTTTTATCTTGTGCATACATCACCAAGCCCTCTGGCAATAAAATATCAGCGATTTCCCTTACCTCATTCACTGCTCCACCGGGATTGTCTCGCACGTCTATGATTAAGCCCTTCATATTGTCCTTGGTAAGTGCTGCAATTGCTTCACGGAATTGATCTGCCGCTCTTAGATCAAATTTAAGAATTCTAATATAGCCTATTTGGTTTGCAAGCATTTTTTGCGTTATGTTCGGAATGTTTATTTGTTCACGGTTCATTTGAAAGTCTTTTGGTGCATCCCAGCCCTTTCTAAAAATCGTGATGGTTACGGGTGTGCCCGTTTTACCCTTCATGAGCCGTACTGCTTCATCAAGCTTATCGCCGGCTACATCCTTGCCCTCTACCTTTACAATAATATCACCTTTGACAATACCAGCCTTCTGTGCAGGCGTGTCATCGAACGGGGATATAACAATGATTTCATTTGTTTCATGTGTTGCGGACACTACGAGACCAACGCCTGAATATGAGCCCTCAAACGTTTCGTTAAAACGCTTATATTCTTCCGCTGAATAGTATACCGTGTACGGATCATCCGCCGTGGCAGCTACCCCATGCGCCGCACTATCGATTAATTTATCGCTATCTAAATTGTATAAAAAATTCGACTGAATAACGTCCGTTACCTGTGATAGCTTTTTGTTATAGTTAATGGACGGACTGTCCGATAACCTAATTGGTGGTAAAAAGCCTATCATTTCATAAATAAATGTGGTGGCGATAAACGTCATGAAAACGAGCAGCGTTGCTGCAAATGCAATTTTCTTGTTCATAGGAACCTCCAAGACTAAGTTGTATTCTTTTTATGCAAAATATATGCACCCCGTACGCAGTATACCACTATTTTTCAAAAACGACAATTATCTTTTTGCCGTTAACCAAACTTTTTGCACTTCATCCATCGTTTTCATAATGGCTAAAGTTTCATCCAAAGGCATCTTATCGCTTTCAAGTAAGCTTGCGCGCAAGCACGCCATCACTTCACTTACCTCATACGTATACCCATTGTCTGATTGACGCAAGGTAATGGGCTGTTCAGGTTGACCATCAACGCACAGCACATAG
>JACMMQ010000093.1 GCA_014378955.1 Clostridia bacterium | reverse complement strand
AATGAAGCTGTTCAAAAGCTTCTTAAAAACGTTTTCTGCCGAAGCTACAGAGGATATTTCTTGTCAATTAGCGTACTGGTTGAGCTTGCAGCCCAGTTATATCAAGGGTTTAATGGCAAATACGTGATGGGAAAGTTGAGTGATTTACTATTCTATGTTGGGGAACTTCAGTCAAGCGATTTTGGTAGCCGACCCGGAATGGTTGCTATTTTTACCGTCTCTTTATGGTTTTGTTTTATTTGATTGTTATGCAAACACGGTTGAATACAACAAGCTATTTGAATTTGAGCAAGCAAGATTTTTAAGAGATAATTATCAGGATGAAAGCTTTGAAATGCCAATATAAATGATGAGTGACCTCAAAAACGTTTAAGAATGGTAATGTCCATTTTTGTAGGGGCGAATCACGATTCGCCCGATACGCTGTGCCAATTTGCACAACGGTCGATTCGTGAATCGCCCCTACGGTGTGGAGGACAAAAAAATGCCATTCACTAAAAAAACCAGTAATTACAAGCCGTACGAGTTTTCGATGAAACTAATAATACGACAGGGGAATTATATCATGTATGTAATTTCTTCTTTTACCTATTCGACACATTTGGAATTAGCCATTAGTGAGCTTGAATTAAAAGGCATAAAAAATATACTTGCTATTCCACTCGATAAGCCCAAAGAAAAAAGAAAGCTGTTTGATACCATCCAACAGGCGGATGGTATTAGCCTCATTGATATAGCACTTATCATAGGAACAGTATTCATGGTACTGGGCTTTATATATGGGTTCGTGCTAAAATGGGGACCGATTATATGGGGACTAATCGGGCTAATCGGGGGTGGTTTTCTTGGCTTTTTAATTGACGTCATACCCAAGAAAATGGGTAAGCGCAAAAAAAATGGCGTTGAGAACAACACAACGGAGGTTGTGATTATGGTGAATTGTGATGACGCACAGGTTGAACTGGTGGAAGATATTCTGATGAGAAATCTTGCGATAGGCATGGGTAGGCTGGATAGAAAGCCAACATAAAGCCTAAATGAACGCTATTTAGCTATAGGGGGTGAACGTTTGATTATCAATGACCCACGCATTTTAATAAGTGACAATCCTCTTTGGATAGAACAGATCAATATTCGTCATGATTTAAGCGAGATTAATTTAAAGTTTTGGCTAGAGAACAACCTATTTTCACTAGTTTGGTGGTTAATGCTAATCTTATTCATCTTATTATGGGTTATATGGTGGAAGCGTGTAGACAAGACTAGACTACATGAAATCGTCACATATGGTGTGATGGTATCCCTTATAGCAACCTATATCAATATCATTGGTTCTGACTATGTCCTTTGGGTATTTCCTAATTCGCTAGTGCCGTTAATTTCTCCACTATTGATTGTAGATTTTTGTATATTTCCTGTGATGTATATGCTATTGTACCAATTCTTTACTAATTGGAAGCCCTTCGCTATTGCTACAGTTGTTTTATCTACATTTCTTACATTCATTGCAGAGCCTATAGCAGTCATGCTGAATATATATCAACTAGTGCAGTGGAAACACATCTATGATTTTCCATTGTATATTCTTTTGGCATTTTCAGTCAAATGGTTTATGCATACAGTAATGAAAAAACAAAAAATACAATCCGTTTAATCATGATAAGGGACGTCTACTTGAATTCGAGAAAGGGAGCGATTGCAATGACCTATACAAACAAACTAATCAACGAAAAATCACCCTACCTACTCCAACACGCCCATAATCCTGTGAATTGGTATCCATGGGGCGAACAAGCCTTTGAAAAAGCAAAAACAGAGGACAAACCCATCTTTTTAAGCATTGGCTATTCCACCTGCCATTGGTGTCACGTAATGGAGCGAGAGAGCTTTGAGCATGAGGATGTTGCAGCGCTTTTGAATGCTAATTTTATCTCCGTCAAGGTGGATCGTGAGGAGCGTCCTGATGTTGACCATATTTACATGAACGTTTGCCAATCGCTCACAGGGCATGGCGGATGGCCTTTGACCATTATGATGACAGCGGACAAGGTGCCTTTTTTTGCTGGCACTTATTTTCCACGTACCGACCAACGTGGCATGCAAGGGCTTATGCGCATTTTGCAAAATGTCGTTGGACTATGGCAGGATAATCGTTCCGCCCTCACGAAGGTGAGCAATCAGATTTTGCAAATGATACAGCCCTCGCACAGTGCCAATTCGAATGGCTTGTCAGAGGACGTGATGCACGACGCCTATGAAGGGCTCAAGGCGCAGTTTGACAGCATTTATGGTGGTTTTGACAAAGCACCCAAATTCCCCTCGCCGCACAACCTGTTTTTTCTGTTGCGTTATTACGTGCATACAGGGGAAGGCTTTGCACTCAAAATGGTGGAGGCGACGCTTGATGCAATGGCGCACGGGGGCATTTTTGACCATATTGGGTTCGGGTTTAGCCGCTATTCCACCGACCACAAATGGCTGGTGCCACATTTTGAAAAGATGCTGTATGACAATGCATTGTTAGCAATGGCATATCTCGAAGCCTTTCAAGTCATGCAAAAGCCAGGGCACAGCCAGGTCGCTGAACAAATATTCACCTATGTGTTACGTGAATTAACCTCGCCTGAAGGGGGCTTTTATGCCGCAGAGGATGCAGACTCCGAAGGGGTGGAGGGCAAGTTTTACGTTTGGACGGTAGAGGAGGTCAAGCAAGTATTGGGTGATGGACCTGGCGAAAAGTTTTGTCAGGTGTACGACATTACCGAACAAGGCAATTTTGAGGGCAAAAACATCCCCAACCTTATTCAAAAGCATGTGGCATTACAGCCTATGCACGAGCAAATCGAAAGGCTCCGCTTGCACCGAGATAAGCGCATTCATCCGTTTAAGGACGATAAAATATTAACCGCTTGGAATGGCTTGATGATTGCGGCATTTGCGATGGGTGGTCGCATCCTAGCACAGGAAAAATACACCCAAGCGGCGCAAAATGCTGTAACCTTCATCCACGACCATTTGGTGCGAGCAGATGGACGACTGTTGGCTGGCTACCGTGATGGACAAGCCGCACATCCGGCGTATGCAGATGATTACGCCTTTTTCGTGTGGGGCTTGCTCGAATGCTTTGAAGCGACGTTTGATGCGACCTATTTGAAGCATGCCATTCACTGGACAGAACAGCTCATAACACTGTTTTGGGACGAACAGCACGACGGCTTTTTTGTGTACGGCAGCGATGGCGAACAGCTTATTACCCGACCAAAGGAAATATATGACGGTGCAATGCCGTCTGGCAATTCGGTTATGGCGTACAATTTCATGCGCTTGGCACGGCTGACTGGACAGGTGCAATATGAACAAAAAGCCAATCAAATCATGGACGCCTTTGGTGGTCAAATTAGCAATTTCCCTCGTGGCTACACGCACGCCATTTCAGCATTTTTGTATACACAAGCAAAATCAAAGGAAATTGTCGTGGTGGCAGATCAACCCTCGCAACTGGCAAGCGAAATGCTAAACCTCTGTCGCAAGCATTTCACACCATTTACGCAAACCATTTTTATGACCGCACAAAATGCACCAATCGTTGAGGTTGCGCCCTTTGTGAAGGATTATCAACCGATAGAAGGCAAGCCCACCGCTTATGTGTGTGAAAACTACGCCTGTCAACCGCCAGTAACGACCATTGATGCGTTGCAGGATATGCTACAATAATTAAAAACGAGGCAAATCATCATGGCATATCGCCTGTGATTTGCCTTGCTTTATATTTATTGATAGGGTGTAAAATATAAAATCAAGTAATTAAATTACTTCGCCAAAAAAAAGACCAAGGTTGATACTATATTTTACATAATTCTTTAAAGCAATCTTTCAAGATTAGAGATTTTTCCCAATTAACATTATTGATCACTTCGTCTATAAATACAAAATCATGCGTAGTGTCCGCAATCATCTGTAAAGATTCATCCTGCATACAAGCATTTGAAGTTCCTGCATAGTAATAGTAAAACGTATCTTTATTTTGAATGTGGTAGTTGCGGATCATATAAATCCCTGACAAATTCCTCCTTAACGAGTCGGAAGTTGTCTTTTGATCGCTCGCTT
>JACMMQ010000092.1 GCA_014378955.1 Clostridia bacterium | reverse complement strand
TGTCAAGTTTAATTATACTATATCATACCGTTGGATTCAGGCAATCCATTCCCTACAACCACTGTTAAAATATTTAGGGATTTTCCGGATGTGTTTAATCCAGAATACAAACTCAGTGCAAAATGCTATGCAAATGGTCTGGAAAAGTTTCGGGACGATCCTTTTCTGATTGGCTATTTTCTTTGTAACGAACCCAATTGGGCGTTTGAAGAAGGGCTCAATCTTGGAGCTGAAGTGTTAAATTACAATGGAGAGCTTGCAACCAAAGAACGCTTAATTGCTTTTATTCGAGAAAGATATCAGGACTCAATCGAAGCAATCAATGCAGCTTGGGAAATAGCTTTAGATGATTTTGAACAGTTGAGAATTCCAATGGCAAACGCACATCGCTTAAGTGCTGCGAGTGAGGCTGACCTGGGTGATTTTATGGAAATTATGGTTAGAGAGTATGTAACCGTTCCTTCAATGGCATGTAGGGAGGTAGATCCTCTTCATTTGAATATGGGTATGAGATGGGGCTGGATTCATGATCCGCGCCAAGTGGCGGGTTGGGAGCAGTTTGACATATTTTCAATCAATTGTTATAAAACGGACCCAAAGCCTGCAATTGAAGCTGTGGTGAAGGCGGGTGTTGATCGCCCGATTATCATCGGAGAATTCCACCATGGTGCGCTAGATGGGGCTACACCTGCAACTGGAATAAAGGGCGTTTTGACACAGGTCGAGCGCGGAAAAGCCTATCGGTATTATGTGGAGCAAGGTGCCAGTACAACGCATCTGGTAGGTTGTCACTATTTTAGCTATAGCGACCAGTCTGCAATAGGTCGATTTGATGGGGAGCATTACAACATAGGTTTTGTAGACGCATGCCACCAACCCTATATTGAAATGCTTGATGCAGCACGTAAAACAGCAGCCGTATTATATGAGGTGGCTGATGGCATTAAAGATCCATATGATGAAGCGCCAATAGAGATTCCAGGTATTTTTTATTAACGAAGAACAACTGTGGGCGCTGCCCACGCCTGCCCCTTTTTGAAAAAAGGGGACAAAAACTTTAGTTGGGGTTTTTAAAACAAAGTTTTTATCAATTTTTTTCAAAAAATTGCCAGGGTTAAGGGATGGAATCCCTTATTGTTGTCCGCAGACGACGAAACCCAAACACTCAAAGAGTATTTTTCTTTGTTACTTTCTTTTTGCGATAGAAAAAGAAAGTAAGGTTTTCATCAGTACAAAAGTTGATATTTCTTATATTATAAAATAATAAGACTTGATCAAATAATCAACCTGCTGTTTGTTTACGCATTTGAACAGGTGATTTTTAAGTGCTTGAATGGTTGTAGTTCCTTCCGAATAAGCGCGCCCAAGCTTTATAAATCTGGTTTTTTCAGCCAATGTGCAGTGCTTGTTTAAATATCCCCAGATATGCTGTGCCGCATTGATTTGTGCACCCTTGTTTTCGGGCAACTGCAACGCCTGCTCGATAATTTCGTAAAAGCGCACCACATCCACATGCGCCTTGTGCTTGAGCATATTTCTGATTTCACCATAGCTTGCTTGCGACTTACTCAAAACTAAATATTTATACCGTGCCCATTCCTGCTCAAGCAAGCGAATGGGCAGTTTTTTTTGTGTGGCGTGGATACATTTGATAGCGGACAGGTTTTTATCCTTCACCTCAAGCATGATGTCGATGCTTTTATCCAGTAGGTCGTTATAAAAATCCATAAACGCACGCACTTGGATGGTGTTTGAGTGTGCGCTTTGCATACCGCCAATTTTTTGCTGTGAATAATGGATTTTTTGCTTGCCATCCGCCACTCGCCACGTTTGACGGCACAGGTCTAGCCATTCATCTACCGTTCGGTTTTGAATAGGCGGTTTTATCGCATGATGCAGGTTATCAAAAACCACTGGTATTTGTGTATGCTTCGAAATGTCCAGCACGTCCTCCACCGAATAATTTTTGTCGTCATTTTCAATCACTAGTCGGCGTTTTACATTGTCTGGAAGCGCCTCATAATGGGTCATAAAGGTGTCCATCGCCGTCCTTTTATCTTGGTAAACACCACCAACATGCAAAATGATTTTGCTGCACGCATCGGTTTGTAGGCTGTCTAAAAACAGCGCATGGTACTTTAAGTCAATAACGGCATTTTGCACGATTTGCGGCGTTGGCGAATTCAAGACGGTGTACTGCCCGGGGTGCATGGACACACGCATGCCTGCATTTTTTATTTTACTTGCCAATCTATTGAATACATCGTTAAATTCGTTCTGCCAATACAAGGTATTCGCAGGGTGTGAGCCAAATGGGATAATGTCTGAGCTGATGCGAAAAAGTAGGATGCTATTGCGTACATTATAATCAAGCATCGCCTCAAGTGCTAACAAATTCGCATGTGTCATCGCTCTGAGGGTGTCGTCATTCGCACTTTTAAGCAAACAGCGTGAAATGGTGGTATTCGCTTCGCCTATCACCATACAAGCATAACCAATGGACAAATAACCCACCCCTCCTCATTTTAGCATTTATACGATTTGAATTTTTCGCCCCTTTGTGTCGCCTTTGAATTGATCAAGTGCATGCTCCCACGCCTCGACACCAATATTTTCATCATAATACATATGGTTTTCATTCAAATGCGCCAGCACGATTTTCGCTGTCACCAACGGGTCATCGTGCGTAACATTGGTGTGCGTATCGGTCAAGCCGTGTTCTAATTCCACATGCAACCCTGCTAAAAATTCCTGTGCGGAAAAGCCCACTTTTGTAAAATCGATCGCTAATTGTGTTGCTAACTGCTTTGCCTCTTCTAAATTGAATTTTTTCATATGAAACACTCCTTGAATTTTTGTTGTTTAATGTTCCCAAATCATAAAATTTTACACCGTATCCCCAAAATGCCACTAAGCTTCCTATTAAGGGTAGCATAAATCACATAAAAAAGCAATTTAGCGTTGACCGTGATGACTTCGCTTGAAACGCTTGACATTCGCTATAAAAAACGATAGACTATTGGATAAACTTTGTTTGATAATCCCATC
>JACMMQ010000091.1 GCA_014378955.1 Clostridia bacterium | reverse complement strand
ACATCACCGTGCTGGTCAATTTCTCCTTGCTGTCCGCTTGAGGCGACGTCGTACAGCCAACAAGCCAAAATGCGCACAGCACCATTGCAATTGCTCTTTGCATACGTCTCCTCCTATTTTTCATAATAGGGCAAGCGGATGGTAAATTTACTACCCTTGCCCTCTTCACTTTCAATGTCAATGTCGCCGCCGTGGTTGCGCACTGCCTGCCTTGCAATCGCAAGTCCTAAGCCTGTACCCCCAGTTTGGCGGTCTCGTGCCTTATCTACACGGTAAAAGCGCTCAAAGATTTTTTCTTGCTCCTCTGCCGACAGCCCTATGCCGTTGTCCTCAATGGTGATATACACCTCTTGGTCAAATTGGTTTAATGTTATGTGGACGATGCCGCCATCATCGGTATATTTAATTGCATTGTCTACAATGTTAAACACCGCTTCCCAAATCTCGTCCTCGTTAATCCACAGCTTAACAACATGCGGTATCACCGTTTCAAGCTTTAAATTTTTCTGACGAGCAATAGGCTTGATGGATTTCACCACGTCCTCTATGAGCTTTTTCATGTTAATTTCTTTCACTTCTAAGGCATTGACCGTCACGTCCATTTTGGTCATGTGTAGTAAATTCTGAATAATTCTTGTCAAGCGGTCGATTTCTGAATTGATGTCTCCTAGAAATTCACGTGTAATAGCAGGCTCAAGCTTTTGCATGTTGAGCATGGAGTCTACCAATATTTTAATGGACGAAAGTGGTGTTTTTAGCTCATGTGAGGCGTCTGACACGAACTGTCTTCTTTTTTCTTCCTCCCTTAATAGCTGCGTGCTCATGCGGTTAAACGCACTGCCAAGCTCCGCTATTTCACTTCTACCCTTGATTTCCACCTGTTGATACAGCTTGCCCTCTGACATTTCCTTGATAATGCCTGTCAGTCGTTCCACTGGTATCGTAATGATGCCAGCGAGCATTGCACTGAAAATACCCACAAACACCGATACCAACAGTGCAATGTAGATAAGGTTATAGCGAATATTTTTCAAGATATCCTCAACATCCTCAGCCGAAACCGCTACATACACGCCCCCTACCGTCACACGCTCCTTGAGCATCGGCACTGCGGCAGCGACACCATATTCCACTTTTTTTTCATACAGCTGTGAATACTTGATACGCTTGGCTTCATTATGTCCCTTGAGTGCATTGAGCATGATGCCGTTGCCCTCTAAAAATGCTACCCCCACCAGCTGGTTTGCGCTATCGTACAGCACACGTGCGTCTAAATCAGTCACCACCACACGGCTGTCCTTGATCATTTGAAGCTGTCCTAAGCTACTGGCGTACTCCTCTTGGGTATCAGCACCCGACACGATATTGGCGATCATATTTGCCTTGGTGAGAATTTCCACCGATTTTTGATTGTAAAAATATTCGGTCATCGCATCCTGAATATAAATGCTTATAAAAAACAGTGTCAACAAAATAATAAAAATAAAAGTGCTCACAAGCTGGGTGCGTATACTAAACACCCATTCGAATTGCTTTTTAATCCTTCTTAAAATAGTAACCCACTCCCCATTTTGTCATGACAAACACTGGATTGGCAGCATCGCTTTCTATTTTTTCACGCAAACGGCGAATGTGTACATCCACCGTGCGAATATCGCCTGGATAATCATAGCCCCATATAATATTGAGCAGATTTTCACGGCTATACACACGCCCAGGGTTGGAGGCAAACAAATCAAGCAGTTCAAACTCCTTGACGGTCAAATCCACAAGCTTGCCCATCACAACCGCTGTGCGTTCTTGATAATTGAGCGTTAAGGCGTTGTTACCGATGATAGTAGGCTTTTTATCGTGACTGCCCGACACACGCCGCATGATTGCCTTGACTCTTGCCTTGAGCTCTAATATATTAAACGGCTTGGTGAGATAGTCATCCGCACCGTACTCTAATCCTAATATGCGATCCATGTCCTCATTTTTAGCGGTGAGCATGATAATGGGTACGTTTGAAAATTCTCGCACGTGCTGACAAACCGACAGCCCATCAAGCTTTGGCAGCATGATGTCCAGCACCATCAAATCGATGCTTTTATCCTTCGCCTTTTTGACCGCTTCCTCACCATCATATGCGACCTCGACCGCATAGCCGTCCTGCTCAAAATTAAACTTCATGCCCTTGACCAAAAGCCGTTCATCATCCACAATTAATATTTTCATGTTGTCCTCCAAAATTATAACGTATTGGTACAATGTGGGCGCTGCCCACGCCCGCCCCTTTTTGAAAAAAGGGGACAAAAACTTTAATTGGGGTTTTTAATAAAGTTTTACTCAATTTTTTTCAAAAAATTGCAGGTATCAAAAGGGCAGCGCCCTTTGTCGTCGTCCGCAGACGACGAAATCCAAACACTCAAAGAGTATTTTTCTTTGTTACTTTCTTTTTACGATAGAAAAAGAAAGTAAGGTTCTCGCCTCTACCTGTTAAATATTCTACAAACACCCTGTTTTATCCTTTATTTTATATGAATTTTGTGATGTTTATAAAATAATGAATTTTTGTATTTCCATCTGTCTTATTATTTGATATACTGTTGCTAGAGTAAAGGGGGCAGAAAATTTTGAAGAAGTTCATTATTACATTACTAATCATAGGGCTGTTACCGTGTATGGCAGTTGCGGACGAAATTCCTGTGCCACTCAATGCCAACGTCGCCCTGTTATGCGATATGCATACAGGACGTGTGCTGTGCGAAAAAAACGGCTCCAAAACCATCAATGCCTCTAATTTAACCAAAATCATGACCGCTATTGTGGTGATTTCACAAAATAAAGCCACTGAAATGACAAAAATCAACCCCACTACACTGCGTGCGTTGCCCACTGGTGCAACCACCAACGGACTTATTGCCAATGAGCAGGTGAGCACCACCGACTTGCTCTATATGATGCTCCTGCACAATGCAGATGATGCAGCCGCTGTGTTAGCGGAGCATGTTGCAGGGAGTACCGAAAAATTCGTAGTAATGATGAACGCCAGTGCCAAACAGCTTGGCACCGAGCAAACACATTTTGTCAATGTGCATGGTTTTTATGACGAAGCCCAAACCACTACCGCACGAGATTTAGCACGCATTGCTTCACATGCGATGCAGCTGCCTGTATTTGCGGCAATCGTTGCAAAGCAAACGTACCAGGTGCCGCCCTCTAATCTTTACAACAAGCCTAGATATTTATCCAATGATAATATGCTGGTCAATCATTTTAAAATAACCAGTGGCGAAAACTTTTTTTACAGCAGTGCTGTGGGTATCAAAACCTCTTATAATAAGACCAGTGGTTTTTCGATTGTGAGTGCGATCAATAAAAAAAATCAGTCCTACCTCACCATCTTAGCGGACTATGCGGCAAACAGCTTGAAATCCGCTATGTACATGGATGCAAAGCGGTTGTCCGAATACGGTATCACGGGATATGTCAACAAGCAATTGACCGCACAAGGCGCATTTGCCGATGAAGTACAAGTGAAATATGCCAGCGACGGCAAGCGGTTGTTATTATTGACCGAAAAAGAATTAGAGGTGCTGTTACCCAAAACATACGATGCCAAGCTAATCACCAAGCAACCCATCTACGCCACACCACTCAAGGCACCCCTCAACAAGGGGCAGGTCGTGGGCGTGCTACAATATGCCTACAACAACCAGCCCCTTGGTCAGGTCAACCTCGTCACCAGCCAAGCGGTTAAATACAGCCTAATCGCAACGATTTTTTCGCCCTTTCAAAAAATCTTTCACTCGCGCTTGATACGCTTTTTAGGCGTGGCTTTTGCCATCATTTTGATTTTCCTTTATTTTAGAATAAAAGAAAACACCCGCCGCAAACGCATGATGAGCAAGCGTCGCAATCGGGTGTTAAAGTCGGATAAATATCGTGGTGGTCACGAGGGGTAGGAGATACGCGGGCTTTGCCCATTATATTGCGTAGCAATATTTCCTCTGTTCGACCAAATGAATGCGTTTTTTGCATTCATAGCCACGAAGGTGGCGTGGTCATCACCCACCACTTTTTTGAAAAAAAGTGGACAAAAAACTTTAAATGGGGGATTTCAGAACATTAAAGTTTTACTCAATTTTTTTCAAAAAATTGCGGGTTTCAAAATGACCACGCCACCTT
>JACMMQ010000090.1 GCA_014378955.1 Clostridia bacterium | reverse complement strand
CAATCAGCTCCTCCACCTTTTGTGGGGTTGCTATTGCCAATGCAATCAATTCGTCGTCAAATTCGCCCGGTTGCTTATCTGTTGGTAGTGTGCCACCAAAATATTTTTCAATCATGGCAACTGTACGACTGACCAAGTTGCCCAAGTCATTCGCCAAGTCGGCATTGATACGGTTGATGAGCGCTTCATTTGTAAACACGCCGTCAGAGCCAAAAGGCACCTCTCGCAATAAAAAGTATCGGATTGCGTCCACGCCATATTTTTCCACTAAAATTGCAGGGTCTACGACGTTGCCCTTGGATTTTGACATTTTACCGCCCTCTAACAGCAACCATCCATGTCCATACACCTGTTTTGGCAACGGTAAATCTAAAGCCATTAACAAGGCAGGCCAAATAATCGTGTGAAATCGCACAATTTCCTTGCCTACCAAATGCACATCGCACGGCCAAAATTTTTGATAATCCGCATCGTCTTCCGTCATATAGCCCAATGCGGAAATATAGTTGGACAATGCATCCACCCATACATAAATCACATGCTTAGGGTCAAAGCTCACAGGGATCCCCCAATTGAAGGTTGTGCGTGACACCGCAATGTCCTCGAGTCCTGGGCGAAGAAAGTTATTGAGCATTTCATTTTGACGTGACACCGGCAACATAAAGTTCGGATTTTTTTCTATCAGTTCAATCAATCTATCTTGATATTTGGACAAGCGAAAAAAGTAGCTTTCCTCTTTTGTGCGTTGTACCGCACGTTCGCAGTCTGGACATTTGCCGTCCTTGAGCTGATGCTCCGTCCAAAAAGACTCACACGGCGTACAGTACCAGCCCTCATATTCGCTCAAATAAATATCGCCTTGGTCGTAAAGCTTTTTAAATATTTTCTGCACCGTTTGCTTGTGCTGTTCATCGGTCGTGCGAATAAAACGGTCGTTTGTAATGTTCAAAAGCTGCCACAAATCCTTGATGCCTGTGACAATTTCGTCTACATATGCCTGTGGCGTTACGCCCTTTTCCTCTGCTTTTTGCTGTATTTTCTGTCCATGCTCGTCCGTGCCAGTCAAAAACATGACGTCATAGCCACGCAAGCGCTTATATCGAGCCATTGCGTCAGCCGCAACGGTGGTGTACGAATGTCCAATGTGGAGTTTACCACTTGGGTAATAAATTGGGGTTGAGATGTAATAAGTTTTTTTAGTCATAATTGATTGCCTCCATCTGAATTGCATAATATTACTATTCTATCATTAAATACAAATTTTTCAAGAAATTTTTTATTATAAACCCCATGAAAAAATTTTTTATTCAAATCGTAAATATCTTTCATTAAAGTTTTTTGCCCCCTTTTTTTCAAAAAAAGGGGCGGGCGTGGGCAGCGCCCACTTCGTGCTCACCCATTGAGCACCCTTTGCAAATATTGTCCTGTATACGATGCCTCACACGCCGCAACCTGTTCAGGTGTACCCACTGCAATGACCTGTCCACCTCGGTCGCCGCCAGCAGGACCTAAATCAATGATATAGTCAGCGGTTTTAATCACGTCTAAGTTATGTTCAATCACCACAACGGTGTTGCCTGCATCCACTAGCTTTTGTAGCACTTCAATGAGCTTGTGTACATCGGCAACGTGCAAGCCTGTGGTTGGTTCGTCTAAAATGTAAATCGTTTTGCCCGTGCTACGTTTGGATAGCTCGGTTGCGAGCTTGACACGCTGTGCTTCACCGCCTGACAATGTCGTGGACGGTTGTCCGATTTTGACGTACGACAGTCCAACATCGTTTAAGGTTTGTAGCTTACGTGCGATTTTGGGGATGTTCTTGAAAAATTCCAGCCCCTCCTCCACCGTCATGTCCAAAACCTCGGCGATATTTTTGCCCTTATATTTTACTTCGAGCGTTTCTCTGTTATACCGCTTGCCCTTGCACACCTCACACGGTACATACACATCGGGCAAAAAGTGCATTTCGATTTTGATGATGCCGTCACCCGTGCATGCCTCACACCGTCCACCTTTGACATTGAAGCTAAAACGTCCAGGCTTATAACCACGAAGCTTTGCCTCGTTGGTGGATACGAAAATGTCACGAATTTCACCAAATAACCCTGTATAGGTGGCAGGGTTTGAGCGTGGTGTTCTGCCAATGGGCGATTGGTCAATGTCGATGACCTTGTCTAGCTGCTCTAAGCCCAAAATAGCGCTGTGCTGTCCTGCACGGTATTTCGCACGGTTGAGCGTTGCTGCTAGCTTTTTAAATAGTATTTCATTGATGAGCGAGCTTTTGCCCGAGCCCGACACCCCTGTCACGCACGTCAAAATGCCTAACGGGATGATCACGTCAATGTTTTTGAGGTTGTTTTCACAAGCACCCTGCACCGTCAAAATGCGTTCTCCAATCGGCCTTCTCGTTTGCGGTACTGCTATGAATTTTTTACCGCTCAAATATTGCCCCGTTTCCGACCTTTCACAGCGCATGATATCCTGCACCGTGCCCTGTGCCACCACCTCACCACCGTGTATGCCAGCGCCTGGTCCAATGTCTATGATGTGATCGGCCGCAAACATGGTGTCCTCGTCATGCTCTACCACAATCAAGGTGTTGCCCAAGTCACGTAAATTTTTCAGTGTTTCTAATAATTTCTCATTATCACGCTGGTGTAGCCCAATGCTTGGCTCGTCCAAAATATATAAAACGCCCATCAACCGTGACCCAATTTGTGTCGCCAATCGAATACGCTGAGCTTCCCCACCGGACAACGACCCTGCCGAGCGTGACAGCGTCAAATAATCCAAGCCTACGTCCACTAAAAAGTTCAAACGGGCGTGAATTTCCTTGAATATTTGGTTGGCGATGATGCTTTCCTTTTCGCTCAACTTCAAGCCGTCGAAAAACTCTCGTGCTTTTAAAATAGCAAGCTTTGCCACCTTGTCGATATTCTTACCGCCAATGGTAACCGCTAAAATTTCTTTTTTGAGCCGTGCACCGTGACATTCTGGGCAGTTATTCGCTTGCATCATGCCCTCTAATTCGTTACGCATCCAGTCAGATTGTGTTTCCTTATAACGTCGCTCAAGGTTGCGAATGACGCCCTCAAATGCGACGTGCATCGTCCCTTTTCCGTATTCCTTTTCATATGAAACGTTGAATTTCTCTCCCCTAGAGCCGTATAAAATCATGTCAAGCATTTTAGGGGGTAACGCCGAAACAGGCGTGTCCAATGAAAAGCCAAAGTGCTTTGCCATCCCACGAAAGTACATGGATGCGATACTGCCCTCGTCTGACAAGGTGTTCCAACCGCTCGCCAACACCGCACCCTCTGCCAAGGTTTTGGATTTGTCAGGCACGACCAATTCGGGGTCTATTTCTAGCAATGTGCCCAGCCCACTGCATTTCGGGCATGCCCCAAACGGGCTGTTGAATGAGAATGAGCGTGGTGCCAGCTCCTCTATGCTGATGCCGCAATCATTGCACGCATAGTTTTGGCTAAACAGCATTTCCTCGCCATCTATCACGTCCACCAGCACCATATCCGCCGCCATGTGCAAGGCCATTTCCACCGATTCCGCCAGTCGCTTGCGCATGTCCGCACGCACCACCAAGCGGTCAATCACGATTTCAATGCTGTGCTTATATTTTTTATCTAGCTTGATTTCCTCTGATAGCTCACGCATTTCACCATTGACACGCACCCTTACAAAGCCATTTTTTTTGGCATCCTCAAATATTTTAGTGTACTCGCCCTTGCGTTGTCTCACCACCGGTGCTAGCACCTGAATTTTTGTTTTTTCAGGCAATGCCATCACCATGTCCACCATTTGGTCAATCGTTTGTTGCTTGATTTCCTTCCCACATTTTGGGCAATGTGGTATCCCAATTCGTGCATATAATAGCCGTAAGTAATCGTAAATTTCCGTTACCGTCCCCACCGTTGAACGTGGGTTTTTGCCCGTCGTTTTTTGGTCAATCGATATCGCAGGCGATAGTCCTTCTATATAATCGACATCGGGTTTTTCCATCTGTCCTAAAAATTGACGTGCGTACGCCGACAACGACTCCACATACCGCCTTTGCCCCTCCGCATAAATCGTGTCAAATGCCAAAGAAGACTTCCCCGACCCACTCAACCCCGTGAGCACCACCAGCTTGTCCCTCGGAATCGTCACATCAATATTCTTCAAATTGTGCTCCCTCGCACCCTTGATACGTATAAAATCGTGCATACTTACCTCCTAAAACCGTGGGACGCTGTCCCACGCCCTGCCCCCTTTTTTGAAAAAAAGAGGGGTAAAAAACTTTATTGAATTATCTTTTAAAAAGCTATTATGCTTTTTTTAGCTTTTTTATTTGGTCTCTTAGTTTTGCTGCTTTTTCGAATTGTAGGTCTGAGGCTGCTAGTTGCATTTCTAGTGTTAGTTGAGCGATGATCATTTCCTTGTCGGCGTGTCGTTCCAAACCTATCATTGGGGCGGCTTGTTCGGCGTTTTTGCTGATTTCTAGTACGTCTCTTACTGCTTTTACGATGGTGGTTGGTGTGATGCCGTGTGTTTCATTGTATTGTACTTGGATGGTGCGTCTGCGGTCCGTTTCGCTCATTGCTCTTGCCATTGAATTGGTGATTTTGTCGGCGTACATGATGACCTTGCCCTCTACATTACGGGCGGCACGTCCGATCGTTTGGATGAGTGATGTTTGTGAGCGCAAGAAACCTTCCTTGTCGGCATCCAAAATGGCTACCAGTGAAACCTCTGGCAAGTCAAGCCCTTCACGCAGGAGGTTGATACCCACTAGCACGTCATACACGCCTAGCCGCAAATCACGGATGAGCTCCATTCTTTCTAGTGTTTCTATGTCATAGTGCATGTATCGCACCTTGATGTCCAAGCCCTTGAAATAGTCCGTTAAGTCCTCTGCCATTTTTCTGGTCAAGGTGGTAATCAATACCCGCTCATGCTTACTAGCACGCTTGCGAATTTCCCCTAATAGATCGTCCATCTGCCCTTTCGTGGGGCGAATGATAATTTCGGGGTCTATCAGCCCTGTTGGGCGAATGATTTGCTCTACTACCTGCGTGGAATGCTCATGCTCGTACGGGTACGGTGTCGCACTGACAAAAATCGCTTGGTTGATGCGCTGTTCGAACTCGCCAAAATTGAGCGGTCTGTTATCGTATGCAGAGGGCAAGCGAAAGCCGAAATTGACCAAGCTGTCCTTCCTTGCTCGGTCGCCTGCAAACATACCACGCACCTGTGGCAGCGTCACATGCGACTCGTCCACCACCAGTAAAAAGTCCTTGGGAAAGTAGTCGATGAGCGTATACGGTGAAGACCCTGCTGGTCGTCCACTTATAATCCTAGAATAATTCTCTATGCCCGAACAAAAGCCAATTTCACGCATCATTTCAATGTCGTAATTGGTGCGCTGAATTAAGCGTTGCATTTCTAATATTTTATCCTGTTCTTTCAATTCCGCCGCCCTTGATGCTAACTCTGCCTCAATAGAAGATATAGCTTGCTCCATCTTCGCCTTGTGCGTAACATAATGGGAGGCAGGAAATATCGCCACGTGGCTGAGTACGCCTGTAATCTCGCCTGTGATGATGTTAATCTCGGTAATGCGTTCTATTTCATCGCCAAAAAATTCGATGCGTATAGCACGCTCCATCTCATTTGCTGGGAATATCTCAACCACATCGCCCCTTGCTCTGAATTTGCCACGGGTAAAGCTGATTTCGTTGCGTTCGTACTGTATTTCCACCAGCCTGCGAAGCAACTCGTCACGGTCCTTGGTCATACCTGGTCGTAAAGAAATCATCAGGTCCTTGTAATCCTCAGGATCGCCCAAGCCGTAAATGCACGACACCGATGCGACGATAATCACGTCACGCCGCTCAAACAAAGAGGCGGTCGCCGAATGGCGAAGCTTGTCGATTTCGTCATTGATTTGTGCATCCTTCTCAATAAATGTGTCGGTATGCGGAATGTATGCCTCTGGTTGATAATAATCGTAATAGCTAACAAAATATTCCACCGCATTGTGCGGAAAAAACTCTTTAAACTCTGAACACAGCTGTGCTGCCAATATTTTATTGTGCGCCAATATCAAGGTAGGGCGTTGCACCTGCTCTATGACATTCGCAATGGTAAATGTTTTGCCCGAGCCAGTCACGCCCAAAAGCGTCTGTGCATGGTCACCCCGAGTGATGCCCTCCGCCAGACGTGCAATCGCCTCAGGCTGATCGCCCTGTGGCGTGTATTCCGATACCAATTGAAATGCCTGCATGCTAAACACCCCCTTGTTTACAAAACCTTCTACCATTATAACAGGAAAAATCCATCTTTTCAACCGATTTTGCAAAAATAAAAACAAATGTTCTGCCTTTTTGAATTTGTTTTATCTAAGTAGTATGGACAATTTGAATGAATTCAATCATGTGAGCAAACGAACGTAAAAAAACAAGGGATACCCCTTGTTTTTTTACGTTTTAAAGTTTATTGAATATTGTTATTAGTGTTCAGTTACAAACTAGATAAATGTCACATACTCACGTTTATAATTTAAAATCAATGACATTAATAATTGTTTTCTAACGACCCTCTTGTTTTCTGTATTAATTGACCACAAATACCCCAATAAACATCCATATCGCTTTTTTCTAAGTTTTGTATTGAATCAAGTCCACCTAAAAATAGCATTGTTTTATACCCAATACATTCATTGATATCTAATTTATTAGAATTTTTTGATAGCCACTCTTTAAAAAACGTTGATGCCAAACATGCATCATGGTAAATAGGTATTTCCTCATTATGAAATTGTATTATATCACAAGGTATTTCTAAAACTTCTGCTGTACCAGGCTCAAACATAAGTATCTGTTGTTGCCCATGCTCTATTCTTTTATTATCAAGTGCAAATTGTCGACCAAGCCAATCATAACCAAAACATGATATTCTCCCCTTAAACTCTGGAAATGCTTCCGTTATTGTACTATTCCATCTTTCGATGTGATCTATGTCATGTATTCTATAAAGTCCATCGTTGAAAGACTGTCCTCCAAATGCTTTAAAAAGTTCTTTATTCCCATCAGTAGAATTCTTATTATTTGCATTTGTATTGCTAAAAGAATACTCATCAATGCCAACATATTTACAAAAGCTTTTATACATTCTATCACCTCTCATAAATTATTTAATTGTGAAATTATCAAATTGTGTTCCAATTGGATAATTTCTAATTTTATTTTGTATTTGGACACCTAAACTTCTGTTAACGCTGTTGTCTAAAGGACGCATATTCAATATATCATCCGTACCACCTAATTGCAAATCTATTATATGGTCAACATCCTTTCCTTGAGGAATTGAGTTTTGTCCAGTAACCTTTTTATACCTTGACGATGCAGATGTTCCGCTTCTATTTGGAACAGTTTTTACTGTTAATGCTTCCGTTAATGATTTTACTTTAGCATCAGCTTCTGCCTTCTGAGTTAAAGTCCAACCATCCTTATACATTAACTCAATATCTATTCCTTTGGTATTGGTAGCTTTACCCGCACCCTCAATAAACCCCTCAGCCTTCTGTGCATTCTTAACAATCTTCATGCCCTTGCCAGCAAGCTTTCCACCTGTAAAAGTCCAGCCTGCAAAGGGAATCATGCTTGCTGCAGATAAGCCAGCGTTAAGCACATCGCCACGACCGAGATAAATTAACGCATTCAAGCCGTCTGCAACTTCGCCTAAACCAGGAAATAATCCAACGATGTCTAATACCAATTGAAGACCAGCTAGGAATGACGCAAATCCATTGTTTTGTTTATTGCTGTCTACATTGGATTTCAAAAAAACCGTCAGTCTACTTCTATCACTGTTTATCGAACCAAATGCAGTTATGTATGGACCTAGGGGTAAGAGCTTACAGCCACAGTGCGGATGTATCTGCAAATTTGCACAATGTTCTAGTGTATAGACATTGCCATCCCGATTTTTGCATGCCTCGCAGGGACGATTATTATTAGCAAGCCATATAACCTTGTTAAAGGTGTTTTGCCCTTGGTCAATGCTTTCGTATAATGCGTTTTTGCTCGTGATGAGTTTTGCTGCCTGCTTGTAGTTGCCTGCATCAACAGCACTATACCATTTCTCATAAACGTTTGACAAAATCGGTTTCGCCCAGTACGGTGAAGAATTGATTTCATTCAGACGCTCATTTAAGTCTTTCGCTTGGTACGCAAGCCCATTTTTTGGGTGAATGTCTGACTGTTCCCACTTATCAACTATTTGAGCAATTCTTTGTTTAGCCCATGGTGTAATTGCTTGTTTATTGATTGCGGAAAAATATCGCCTTTCAAAATCTGTAACAATCGCGAACGCCCCCCTTTACAATTTTGATATTATTTCTATCAAAATTGTAGCAGAGAGCGCACGAGGCAACAGTACCGTTATAGTGCCACTTTGTTTAATTGGAACAATGTGGGCGCTGCCCATTATATTCTTATACTAATGTATTGCATTAGACCTTGTACGCTTCCGTACTTTTCCATTTGTGATACTATCTTTGAATATTCCGTTTCCACTATTATCTCTCTCCCCTCTCGTGAGATAATGTTCCCTATTCAAGGGCGACTTCATGTTAGTCCCTTCCCTCTGCGGTCATTACTCGCATCATTGGTACTATGAACTAATCCGACTTCTT
>JACMMQ010000011.1 GCA_014378955.1 Clostridia bacterium | reverse complement strand
TTAACCCAAACACCATCGAGGTACTGTATCAAGGTACGCCCGTGTGGATTAATTATGTTGACCCTGAAAATTGTGCTGCCGATGTATCGTCCATGCTGTTACCCAGTGAAACCTTAAAGGTGCATGTGCGTGATTTGGTGGAGGGCAAGGAAATCAGCAATAATATTCCAAAGCAAGTACTTTCTGGTAGACTTTAGGCAAGGGATATTGTGCCACCTCTTCTAAATGCACCCATGCATGTGGTCGTTCAATGGGCAACGCTTTTTGTACAAAGCAGTCAAATACTGCCATATCCCAATCCAAATGTGTGAATACATGGCGTGCATGACCGACCTTTTTGACCTGCATAATGTTTAGTCCAAGCTCGGAAACAATTTCCTTCGCACAATCAAGGGCATTATGCGTGAGCACGGCACCGCAAAATGCCCACATGCCTGCCAAAAGACCGCTATCTGGATTGTGTACAAGCAACAGCTTGCCCTCCGCTTGTATGCGGCAAAAGACCATTTTGACCTTTTGTGGCTTGACCTTCATCGTCTTTTGCGGTCTTTCCATCCAATTGCCCAGTAAGTAAGCCTTACAAACGCCTTGCATCGGGCATATTAAGCACAGTGGCTGCGAAGGGATGCATACCGTCGCCCCTAGCTCCATCAACCCCTCTGTATAATCCGATGCGTTCGCATGAACAATATTTTCCGTCACAAGCAGTTGCATTTTTTTAACTGTTTTTGGGTCGGCAATATCGTCTGCAATGTCAAAAATACGTGTAAAAACACGTAATACATTGCCATCCACCGCCGCAAATGGCAATCCGTAAGCGATGCTTAATATTGCCCCTGCGGTGTAATGTCCAACCCCTGTAATGCTCAAAGCATCGTTTAAATCCTGTGGAAATTGTCCGCCAAAATCAGCCACTACCTTCTTTGCACCTCGGTGCAAATTCCTTGCCCGTGAATAATACCCCAAGCCCTGCCATTGCAAAAGCACTGCTTGCTCGTCGGCATTTGCCAACGCTTGGACGGTTGGGAATTTCTGCAAAAACCTAATATAATAATCAATGACTGTATCTACCCGTGTTTGCTGGAGCATAATTTCCGAAACCCATATTTTGTAGGGGTCTTTGGTGTGTCGCCAAGGCAAATCACGTTTGTTTGCTTGAAACCATGTAACCAATGTGTCAAACATGTCTACCCTCTTATCTTTTCCGCCACCTTTTCGGGTGATTGTATGTGAATGGTACTGCCCGTTGCAAGCTCAAAGCCTGCATGATGTGACACCCGTGGAATGAGTGCCATGTGCCAATGATTTGCTTGGGTATTACCACCTTTGGGCAATGTGTGCAACAATAAATTATACGAAAATTCTCCTAGCGCAGCACTGGTTTTCTCAAGTAATTGCTTAAAGCACTGTGCTAAAAGGTCAAGATGCTTTGTGGTCTCGTACTGCGCATGATGCATTTTAGGGGCAATACAAACTTCAAACGCATACCGTGGCGCATAGGGCACGAATGCCACGAATTGTTCATTTTCAAGCACCAAGCGACAACCGTCTGTCAATTCCTTATGAATAATATCACAAAGCAAGCATTTTTGATGGGCCTTGTGATAGTCTTCCATATGTGCCATTTCATTTTGCACATACGAGGGAATGTGTGGCAGAGCGACCACCTGTGAGTGTGGATGTGGCAATGAAGCGCCGCCCAAACGACCGTTATTCTTAAATATTTGTACATATTGTATTTGTGGCAATGCCAACAAGGTAGCAATGCGGTTTTGATACATTTCAAAAACCTCAGTAACCCATGATGCTTCAAGTTTTTCTAGACTTTGGTTGTGCTCAGGTGTTTCAATAATCACCTCGTGCTGTCCAAAATCCTCAAATGCCAAATAAAAATCTTGCGAAAGCCAGTGGCAGTCACACGGTGCTACAATCGGATATTTATTAGGCACCGCTCGCACATGCCACCCATCGCCTTCGCCACCCAAGCGTGCTATTTCCGAAATAATCATCTGTTCATTTGCAATGCAAAAAGGGCATTCCGAATGGTCGTCCGCTTTGTCAAATTGATACGGCCTGCCTGCTCGTTCGCAAGATATGATTGTCCATTCCCCAGTGATTGGATTTTGTCTTAATTCTGCCATAGCGATCTCCTTTTTATACAACTTTCGCACATCTCGCCATGGCTCAAGCAAGCATTTTTTGAAAGGATTTTCGGCAAAAAACTTTAAATGCTTCACTAAAGTTTTTTGCCGAAAATCCTACCCGTCAGCTTGGTTGAGTCATGTGACTTACAAGTGCGAAAGTTGTTTTAACAGTTAAAAGTCCTTGCCAATAGCCACTGTTGCCACAAGCACCTGCTTTGCGCCTGCTTTTTTTAGTGCCTTCGCACAGGTGTTCACGGTAATGCCCGTGGTGTAAACATCATCAATTAAAAGCACCGATTTTCCTTTAATGTCCAAAGCCACCCAAAAGGAATTGGCGATGTTTTGCTTGCGTTCTGCCGCTTTGAGCGTCCTTTGTGGTGGCGTATAGTGCGTTTTGACCAATACCTCTTGCATGGGCAAGCCACATATTTCAGAAACATAGTGTGCCAACATTTTTGTTTGATGATACCCACGCTCACGCAGTCTTTTAGGGTGTAATGGCACATATGTTAAAATGTCTATCTCCATATCTGTTAACTTGTCCTTGATTGCTTGCGCTAGCAGTGAACCCAATGTCCTCGCAAAGCTCTTTTTATTGTAAAATTTAAAGCGAATAATCGCCTGCTTTGGCTTTTCTTCATAAACGAATACCGAAATACCCTTGTCAAAATACCGCTTTTCATTGCGGCACGTCTTGCATATCAAGTCGCCCTGCACCATGTCAATGGGCTTGCCACAGCGTTCACAAATTTTATCATTTGCAAACGGTGCTTGGGCACGACATTTTTCACACAAGCAAACGGTGATGGATAACGGTAAAACCTCACCGCAAAAAATACATTTTGGAACAAAAATTAAGCGCTTGACACGTTCTAATAGCTTTTTCATGCTTGTGCCACCAACGCCAACAGTTTTTCATCCAACGCTGAATACCGCTTGCCCTCATGTGCATTGCCCACCATCGTGCGAATGGTTTGCTCTCGTCCCACCAGCACCACCAGCTGTTTGGCTCTGGTGACGGCGGTATAAAATAAATTGCGGTTTAAAAGCATGCTTGCACCGCCTGGGAAAACGGGCATGACCACCGCCGCAAATTCGCTCCCTTGGCTTTTGTGCACCGTCATGGCATACGCCAATTCTAATTCCTCCAGTTCATCCAATGGATAATAAACAATTTTTTCCTCGTCATAAAGCACTTCCATCCACTTTCTGCCCAAATCAATTTTGGTAATACGCCCCACATCCCCATTGTACACGCCTGTGCCCGTAATGGATGGCGTATGATGGTTGTGCCATGTTAAATCGTAATTATTTTTAATTTGCATGTCCTTATCTCCATCACGAAAAATCAGTGTCCCCACGGTAATTTCTTGTTTTT
>JACMMQ010000089.1 GCA_014378955.1 Clostridia bacterium | reverse complement strand
TTTGTGAATTTTGGAACGAGTGGGCGCTGCCCACACCCATGCAGGCTTTGCCTGCAAACCTTTTTGAAAAAAGGGGACAAAAACTTTAATGGGGTGGTTTTAAATAAAGTTTTAATCAATTTTTTTCAAAAAATTGCGGGTTCAAAGGGTGGAACCCTTTGGCGTTTTCCGCAGAAAACGAAATCCAAACACTCAAAGAGTATTTTTCTTTGTTACTTTCTTTTTACGATAGAAAAAGAAAGTAAGGTTTTCACCCTATCATATAAAAATGCGGGGCGGATAACCCGCCCCCTACATACCAAACATAAATATTACGCTAAATTATGCTCACGTAAAACTGCCATGGCCTTTTCATTATCCTCAACACGTAAAATGATTTTTGCCTCACCTTGCCCCTTTTCAACAAATGCATAGGCATATTCGACGCCAATTTTCGCTTCATCCAATACCTTCAACACTTGTGCCAAGCCACCTGGACGGTCAGAAACGGTCACTGCGATTACATTGGTCGTGCTTGCTGTAAAGCCATTTTCTTTTAAAACCTTGATGGTATCGTCTGGTGCATCCACAATAAAACGCAAAATACCAAAATCCGTGGTGTCTGCCATGGAAAGTGCACCGATATTGATTTGATTGTCCGCCAACACCGAAGCCACCTCCGCCAAACGCCCTGCTTGATTTTCTAAGAATACAGAAACCTGCTTGACTAACATAATAATCCTCCTTTATAGTGTGTTTTTAGCTTAATTTTCTTTTATCAATGACACGCTTTGCCTTGCCTTCACTGCGCTCAATGGTTTTTGGTTCAACCAATCGCACCTTTGAGCTAATCCCAAGTGTACTTTCAATTGCACTGCGTATTTTCTTTTCCAATTTTTCCAATGCTCTTACTTCGTCCGAGAAATATTCTGGCGACATTTCAACCAAAACCTCCATCGTATCCAATATGCCAACACGATCGACAATAATTAAATAGTGCGATGCGGTTTCGCCCATTTCAAGCAATACACTTTCTATTTGCGACGGGAATACATTCACCCCTCTAATAATGAGCATGTCGTCACTTCTGCCCGATACACGGTTCATACGCACCAAGGTACGCCCACAATCGCATTTCCCGTAGTGAAGGGATGTAATATCGCGTGTGCGGTAACGAATGAGTGGCAAGCCCTCTTTGGTGACGGTTGTAAATACCAGCTCGCCCACTTCTCCCTCTGCCAACACTTCGCCTGTGTCTGGGTTGATGATTTCAGGGATAAAATGATCCTCTGAAATGTGCAGACCGTTTTGACATTCACACTCAAAAGCCACCCCAGGCCCTATGATTTCGCTCAAGCCGTAGATATCATAGGCATGAACCCCTAACTTTTGCTCAATATCCTTACGCATTTCATTCGTCCAAGGCTCTGCACCAAGCACCACTGACTTTAATTTTAAGTCGGCAGGCTTCACCTCAAGCTCTAATAATGTTTCTGCTAACGATAGCGAATAGGAAGGCGTGCAAGCCAACACGGTGGTGCCGAAATCCTGCATGACCTGCACCTGTCGCTTGCTGTTGCCGCCCGAAATTGGAATAACCGTTGCGCCTATATATTCTGTGCCATAATGCACCCCTAAACCGCCTGTAAATAAGCCGTACCCGTACGCTACCTGTACAAAGTCATGCTTGGTCGCCTCTGCCGCTGTCAAGGTGCGTGCCATAACCTCAGACCATGTGCGTAAGTCATTTTTTGTATAGCCTACAACTGTTTGCTTGCCTGTTGTACCACTGGACGCATGGATACGCACAATGTCGCTCATAGGTGTCGCAAACGACCCATACGGATAGGTGTCACGCAAATCCTGCTTGGTGGTAAACGGTAGCTTTTTCAAGTCATCCACCGAGCGAATATCGTCAGGTGATACGCCCATCTCGTCCATTTTCGCACGAAAGAATGGCACATTATGATACACCCTTCTCACACAATCTGCCAATCGTTCTGACTGCACTGCGCGCATATCCTCACGTGACATGCTCTCATATTTTTGATCCCACATATTCCCCATATTAGAATGCCCCTTTGCCTTTTATTGTTGATAGCCCAATTCAAATGCCTTTAAATTGATTGCTAAAAATTTTGGTGGTACAGTTTGTGTTATCGCTTCTAACCAAACTTCTTTTTGAA
>JACMMQ010000088.1 GCA_014378955.1 Clostridia bacterium | reverse complement strand
TAATACTAATCTTAGATTAAAACATAACCAGCAGTGGGAGGCAAAACGCGAGTAAGCATTTTGAAACACCGACCGACAGATGGTTATGATTTTAATCAAGATTCGTATAACCAATTAAAGCAGTATATGTTATATTAAAAATCTGTCAGAAAATGCACATCCCCAAATAACACTGATTTCCACGCCCCAGTGAGTATTTGTTACAACTTATATTGATATGATATGTCCTGTTTCTTTCTCTTTCTTCATCCCCACATTTTGCAATTTAACCGTTTAATGGTACCACCAAAAATTTATCCATACTGCACTGATAGGTCTCTTGATGTACAACCACTTGCATTGGCGTTCCTGTGGTCTGGCTAATTTCAAGCTGCCCGCTATCTACCTTAATCTTTAAGTCCCTACCACGGAAATTAATCTTAAAACTATATCCCTGCCATTGTTTTGGTACAAACGGATTGAAGCTTAATTGATTTTCGTGTACGCTTACCCCAGCAAAGCCTTGTATAAGAACAAGCCAGCTTCCTACCATACTTGTTAAGTGAACACCGTCATCCGTATCATCGTTGTAATTATCAAGATCCAGTCTTGCCGTTCTCAAATACATTTCATGCGCCTTGTCCTGATACCCAATCTGACATGCAACAATCGCATATATACTTGGAGAAAGAGAGGATTCGTGTACCGTTCGTGGCTCATAAAAATCAAAATTCCTTTGTTTGCATCCCGCATCAAATTGCTCCGGGAAGAAATAAATGCCTTGAATAACATCCGCTTGCTTAATAAAGCATGAACGTAAAATGCGATCCCATGACCAATTTTTATTCAAAGGCAACGCTTCACTTGGAAGGTCTGAAACAAGCGTCTGCTCCTTATCCATATACAAATCATTTTGCTCAAAAATTGCCAGTTCTTCTACCGTTGGAAAATACATTTTCTCATTTATTTCTTTCCAAATCAAGGTTTCTGCCTCGTCTAAACCTAATTTATCAACTACTTCAAGATAATGTGAACATGCTTTTATTTTCAATTCACGTAAATTTTCCAAGGTATATGCCAGTGTCCAAGAAGCCATAAGATTGGTATACCAATTGTTATTGACATTGTTCTCATACTCATTGGGTCCAGTAACACCTAAAATCATATATTTATCTTTGCGTGGCTGATAAGTGACACGATCCGCCCAAAATCTGCACAATTCCACCAACACTTCAATGCCATATGTCTCAAGATACGAAGAATCCCCCGTATAATTGGTGTAATTATAAATGGCATAAGCGATTGCACCATTGCGATGAATTTCCTCAAAGGTAATTTCCCACTCATTATGGCACTCCTGTCCATCCATGGTTACCATGGGGTACAAAGCCCCTTTAAAGCCGAGTTTTGCCGCATTTTCCTTTGCTTGCGGCAAATGTAGATACCTATAATAAAGAAGGTTTTTAGCAACTTCCTGATCTGTATATAAATAGAACGGAAAACAGAAGGCTTCGGTATCCCAATACGTGCACCCGCCATATTTTTCCCCCGTAAACCCTTTAGGACCAATATTAAGCCTTGGATCCTTTCCTGTATACGTTTGATTGAGTTGGAAAATGTTATACCGTATTCCCTGTTGTGCCTTAATATCTCCTTCAATGACCACATCACTGGCATCCCATTTTTTTTGCATAACGATACAATGCTGTTCAAATAATTGGTTATAGCCCGTATTGAGTGCCTGTTTTAAAAGTGTAGTTGCTTGCGCCTCAAGCTCGTCTTTATCATAATCGCGCGAAGTACAAACGGACACATATTTAATCAGGCTAATTTCCTGCCCCTGATTTACCGCTGTTTCTAATGAGGTACTTATATATTTTTCTTTTTCAATGACGTTTCTTTCACATGCTATTTCAATGCCGTCCTTATATACCTTCGACTCCGTTGCAGTTGATAGCCAGAATGCTGTTTTTTTTGTTTCCATGGTCAACACTATGTATTGCTCATTACTTTTCTTATCAATAGGCACCCAGAATTTTTCACCATAGTTTGAATCCTCATTGGAAATATCTCCATCCAAATACGGTTCAAAAACAATTTTCCCGCCATAGTTCAATGGGGTAACACTCACGTGGATACAAGCAATATGAGGGGATTGCATACTTAAAAATCGCTTGAACTTAACACTAGATTCCTGCCCCTTCGCATCCTTTGCGACGAATGTACGCGTAAGTAGACCTTGCTTCATATCCAATTCCCGTTTAAAGTCTGAAACCTCACATTGTGCAAGATCCAAGCTCTGACCATTTATACTGATGTTAATGCCAATCCAATTGGTGGCATTAAGCACCTTGGCAAAAAACTCTGGGTAACCATTTTTCCACCAACCCACTCGGGTTTTATCTGGATAATAAATGCCCGCAATATAAGTCCCTTGCAGACTATCCCCACTATAGCTTTCTTCAAAAAAACCTCGCATGCCCATGTGTTCATTGCCAAGACTAAAAATGCTTTCAGATAGCCTATTCTCTTTCGGCACAAAGCCCTCTTCAATAATCTTCCACTCATCTGGTATATATTTTTCGTTCATGTTGATCCTCCTATTGTGTTTTTAGTTTCCTCGAAAACGCGTACGGCTTGTAATGACTGGTTTTTTTAATAAATAGCATTTTTTGCCCTCCAAGCCGTAGGGGCGATTCACGAATCGACCGTTCTACAAATTGGCACAGTGTGTCGGGCGAATCGTGAATCGCCCCTACAACAAACAAAATTTTTAAAATAAAATTTGTGTATCTTGCAATCTAAATTGTCATTACCAAGCTTAAGCGTTTTAGAGGTCACTCTGTTTTATATTACTTTACAAATTCATTTATTAAAAAGTTTGCATCGACCCCTTCAAGACTTTGTGCTTTAAATGTCGCCTGATCACACAGGGCAGCACCCCCAATACCAAGCACCTTCATATTCGCGCCAAGTGCAGCTTCAACGCCAGAGGCTGCATCCTCTATCACGAGACAGTGTTCAGGACTCACCCCTAATCGCTTTGAAGCCAATAAAAATACTTCTGGATCAGGCTTACTATTTACGATATCATTCCCATCCGCAATCGCATCAAAAGCCTTGGAAAGTCCTATCTTTTCCAAAATAATAGGAGAATTTCTGCTGGATGATCCAATGGCAATTTTTATCCCTTGTCGCTTTAACGCATCCAATAAATTTTGTACCCCTGGGAGGATATTGTCAGCGGTAAGGGTACTAATCAATTGTATATAATACTCATTTTTACGATTGGACATCTCTAATTTTTTCTCTTGCATGTAGGAACAAGAAGCCTTCTCTAAAATAATCTCGAGACTTTCCAATCGGCTTACACCACGCAACCGTTCATTTATCTCACGGTCGAATTCAATATTCTCTTCTACTGCCATACGCTTCCATGCCTGATAATGACAATCATCTGTTGAAACAATGACGCCATCTAAATCAAATATAACTGCTTTAAGCTTCATTATACGACACCTCTACTATCTTATTTTATCTTTACCTATTATTTTACCTTGTAAGTTCATAACTTGATATGAACTTACGTGACTTTTCAGACGGTTTTATGACTTGTTTTTGACAGTCTTGATATGCAAGCAGGTACAGTTTATTATGTTAATTTTTTCTCCCTATCACCGTCACCTCCGTAATACTATTCCATGCACTTATCGTATTTCCATATCCGTTAATGCGTATATAACGGGCATACTTTTGAGTGCCGTTTAGGGACGAGTGCCGTTTAGGGACGGAGTGCCGTTTAGGGACGTACATTATTTGACAACTTTTTAATTTAATGTATGTACTTTTTATAATACAACTAACAAAATATCAAAAATACCCCTTTGGGGCGTACATTTCTCGGCTCCATGCCAGCCGTATCAAAATACCCCATACTTTACACCGCAATTATATACCTATTTACCATTAAAATCAACCATTTATTACATATATCTACAAAACGCTTTACGCAAGTTACTTTTTTCTAGCGATCTCACATAAAAACAAAACCTCACATGATAAATACTCATGTAAGGCTGTTTTATAGCAAGGCAGTGGGGACAGCAGGACAGAGTGGTTTACTGGGGACGGTACGATTTTGACAACCTACATTCCAAATAAAGCCACTTTTGCTGTCGAATTCGTACCGTCCCAACTGTCGAGCTTTCATCTATATTATTCCGCTACTCTCTTGATATACGGGTCGGTAAAAACATCCAATTCATCTCTGCTCTTTGTGGAAAACTCCGAAATCACTGCACCTTCCTGGCCCGCTTGAAACCAATGAAGCGTGTTTGGAAACAAGGTATATTGCTCCCCTGGATTCAGGATAATTTCATGCCAAACGGTGTAAAAAGACTTTCTTCCCACAGGCGGCGTTGCTTTAGGCTGTGCTGTACGCTCCCCTTCTACATACAAATAAACCGTACCCCATCGACACCGAAAGGTTTCTTCTTTTCCAGCTTCAACCTCTATGGCGGGATGACGATGTTCAGGGCATGTTTGTTTTGGAAAAAGAATTATCTCTTTGGCACAACAGCGTTCGGTATTACAATAGACCACCAACTGTAACCCTGTTTGTTCCAATTCATTTAACCCGAAATCAGCAACCTCCATCTCGTCCTTTTCTTTTTCTGTCAAGACAATATGGGCTTTTTCCAAAAAGGAAATTGCTCTTTTTCGGGCATCAAGTACCACCTGATTTTTTAACATTCTACACACTCCACTTCCTCGTCATTGTGCGTCATAAAAGCGAATATTTCCTCAAACGATTTAATGCCGGCAGATGCACCCACCTGCATGATGCAATGTGTGCCAACAGCATTGGCAAATTTCCCACACGTTTTTAAATCCCAGCCTTTAAGTATGCCTGTGAGAAATCCCGCAACAAACGAATCTCCTGCACCCGTGGTGTCCACAGGCTTAATTTTTCGATAGGTGCCAACGATGTGTTTTTCACCAAGACTTGACTGGATATAGCAACCCTTGTTGCCCATTTTAATCACGACCAGCTTTGTACCTTTGTGCAAAAACACCTCCGCCATCTTTTGGACATCCGTTTCGCCACTGAGCGCTTGGGCTTCCTCAATGCTTGGAATAAATAAATCCAAATGTGGCAAGCAAGGTGCGATTGCCTCCATCCATCTGCCTGTACTGTCCCATGCGGTATCCAAGGCGGTAAATACGCCTCTTTCTTGTGCATGCTTTAAAATTTCAGCAGTTGGCTCCCCGTCCAATCGGGGCATCAATAAGGCACCGGCGACAAATAATATTTTAGAACTTTCAATCACAGAAAAATCAATGTCCTCCATCGTGAGCGTTGCATTTGCACCAAGTGCATGTAAAAACGAACGCTCGCCATTCTGATTTAACATCACCACGGATGCCGAGGTGCTTAGCCCATCCTGAACCGTAATAGCACTTGTATGGATATTAAATCGTTTGAATTCATTGAAAAAAAATTGCCCAAAGCCATCGTTGCCCATTTTTCCAATAATGGCTGTCTTAATCCCCAATTTGGCTAAATCTATCCCTGTATTTGCCGCACATCCCCCTGTATAAAGGGCAATGTGAGACACAAGCGAAAGCTTGCCATCCTCCGGCAGTTCATTGACTGGTACAATAATATCAGCCACCAATATCCCTAAGCATGTAACATCATTCATCTCTTTTCCTTTCTAAGCACGCCCGCTGCTTCCAAACAATCGCATTTTTTTAATAATTTCTTCCTTGATGCCCTCCACCGTTGCGTTAACCAAGTCTGGATATTGCACGGTTGCGTTTGACGCAGGCTGGGACTGTGCCAAAACCTTTTTGGTGATTTCCTCGACGAGGAGCTCATGTTGCTTTTGTTCATTCATAGAACCATAGGCTTTTTGAGATATTTGCACAAGACCGTTTACTTCATTTTTTATGCGTGAAATAGCGGCTTCAGACATATCGGTAAAAATATTTATTTTTCGAATACCGTTATAAATACAATTTTCAAAATCCTGATCAGAAAGCCCTGAACCACCATGCAAAACGAGGGGCACGTTGACTTTTTGGTGAATTTCCAACAATCTATTTAAATCAAGCTTGGGCTTATGCTTATAGACGCCATGTGCTGTACCAATGGCAACCGCCAACGCATCAATCCCTGTTCTTTCCACAAAATCTAAGGCTTGGTTGACATCTGTATATTGGCTTTCATGCCCGTCATCTCCGCCACCTTCTGCACCGCCGACATGACCAAGTTCAGACTCCACCGTCACCCCTAATACCTTGGCAATTTTAACAATCTCTTTTGTGCCTTGAATATTTTCCTCGTAGGACAATGTGGAACCGTCATACATGACCGAGGTGAACCCTAAGTGCATGGACATCACAATATTATGAAAGGTTACACCGTGGTCAAAATGTACAGCAACCGGTACTTTTGCTTCTTTGGCTGCTTTGACCATAATGGGAGCTAACATTTTCAGATCCCCATATGCCATATGTACTTCCGCCATGCCTAAAATAACTGGGGACTTTTCTGCCTCTGCCGCCCCGATAATCGCACGAACCATTTCCAAATTAATGGTATTAAACATGCCTACTGCATATTGCTTTTTTTCTGCGTCCTTTAATATTTCCTTCATTGTCACTAAAGACATTTCAACATCCCCCTCCTTATAAATCACCTAATTTCCTCGAAAACTCGTACGGCTTGTAATTACTGGTTTTTTTAGTAAATAGCATTTTTTTGTCCTCCAAGCCGTAGGGGCGATTCACGAATCGACCGTTCTACAAATTGGCACAGTGTATCGGGCGAATCGTAATTCGCCCCTACAACAAACACAGTTTTTAAATATGAATTGACATTACCATTCTTAAGAGTTTTCGAGGTCACTCATCACCACAACAAACCTCACAAAATTATAGCATGTTTCCATGTGTTTTTCAAGTGCAAAGTTGGTGTACACACGACAAACGCATGAACATAAATCTCCTCCCATAAAACACAACAGGC
>JACMMQ010000087.1 GCA_014378955.1 Clostridia bacterium | reverse complement strand
GTCACTTTTTATTAAAAATAGAGGCTGAATAAATTATCCATGTAATCTGTCACATATCCATAACATTGTTCTGAAAATGCAAAACCACCTCCATGCGATAATATATATCACATGGAGGTGGTTTTTTTAAGCTATTCTAGAGAAAAGGTGCCGTTCCATATCCCCATAAAGTGTTTACTTGATTTTACGCAAAATTTGCCCTGTCCCTAAAGTATTCATAATCTATTTTAAAAAAATTCACTGTATCCATTCCCTGTAACCGCCCTGTATTTATACAGTTCGCATGTTCTATTGCTTTATTACAATTTTAAACGTTTTTATTTCATAAGGATTGATTGTAAAGCTTAGGCAATTGTCTTCTACCTCAACTGGTCCAATTGAATTTTCTAATAGGTCACACTCACATCCATTGAGCAGCTGCCACAAAAATGATATCCGTACCCTTGATGTTCGACAATGCTGCTCAACCACGCGCAAAATAATGGCATCGCTGTCCTCTGCTTTTTTCACTGCTTCCAATGTAACATTCGGACAATTATCTATTTGAATGTAACTTCCTTGCACTGCCTTGCCTTGATGCAAGCCGTCAATAAAATGAATTTGAAGCGGTTGGTTGAGTTCCAAGCCTCGTTGTATTGTCTCACCCTGTTTCCAATTTCCTTCATGAGGGTATATAGAATAGGTAAAGTAATGAAGCTCTATATCAGACTCAGGATCGGGATTGGTTGGTCCTTTTAATAAGGTAACACTCATTTTTTGCTCCGTTACATCATGTCCATATTTACAGTCGTTTAAAATACTTACCCCGTAATCCTCTTGAGAAAGATCGATCCATTGATGCGCACTTACTTCAAATTTCGCCTTGTCAAAGCTATGATAGCGATAATTAGGTCTTTCTATATTCCCATATGCAATATCCGAGGTATAGCTTTTGGCTACTACATTGATGTCAAATCCTACCTTGAGGAGCTTCTTTCTTTCTACCCAATCTACCTCTGTCTCAAAATCGATACGAGGCACTCTGTCATACAGTATTATGCGTTGCTTCAGGACGGAATCGAACATGCTTTTTCTAATCGTGATGGCACAATAAACCGCACCCACTTCAATTTCTTCAATAGTCGCATGCTCTGTCTTAAGCTCTCGTTCCAAATAGGTCGAAACAATATCCCATGCTTCATATTTTGATGGAATGTCCTCATATAGCTTAAATACATTGCCCTTTCCGTCAGCCTTAAGCACCTCTCTGTTTGCTCTTTTATCAAAAATCGAAATAATTTCCGCCTCTTCATTCAAACAAACGGTAAAGAATTGATTTTCCATTTTCTCGTTCGTAGCCACAAGCTGGTTGGCGAGACTTCTAGGCGACTGATTGGTCTTTTTCAAGTAGTATACTTTATATCCTACAGCCGGCACTTCCTCTGCCAAGAAAACGATGCCCTGCTCCCCATTTAGTTTCTTATTCTTTTGATAAGCGATTTGATGACCAAAGCAATCCAAAATTTCAAATTCCTCATAACTAGGAACATCTATATATGCTAAGGTCGTAACCTCTTGTGAAAGCGAGTTGAACACAGCAAATGCCTGTCCCATAGAGGCATCAACCTCAATCCCCCTAGTAATATGGCAAAGTGCTTGTGTTCTTACCTCCTCACCAATAGCAATTATTTGATCATACTCTTGCAATAAATCCTCATATACCTCACTAATATGAGAACCCGGTAATGAGTCATGAAATTGATTGGTTAATATCTTTTCCCATCCTTCATTTATCTGTTCTTGTTGATAGTTCAAACCCATTTGCATGCCTATGACTGAATAAAGCTCTGCCTCACGATAAAGGTTTTCAGCATAACGATTGCGTTTTTTTAGCTTACCTTTTGTGGTATGTACACCCCGATGAGCCTCTAAATAGAGTTCGTCCTTCCAAACAGGTATGTTTTTCGCCTTCTGTCTCATGCTATCTAAGGCATTTTCTACCGTCACAGGCTTTGTTTCTGGAATGCCTGGGAACTTTTCATATCGCTTGACATACTGGAGCATTTCTGGGTCTACCCCACCACCGCCGTCACCCCACCCATAACAATACAGTGATTCCCCCACATTCTCCTTGTCAGAGTATTTATTCCAATGTGCCAGCATGTGGTCTGGCTCAACCGTTCCTATAAAATGTGTTGGCGGGGACACAGAAAAGACACGTGACCCATCAGGCCCTTCCCACCAAAATGTGTGTGTCTTCCATGGGTTGGTGTCATTCCAAACGCACATCTTATGGGTAACAAAGTATTCTATGCCTGCTTTGGCTAAAATTTGTGGCATGGTGTAGCAATTACCAAAGACATCTGGCAACCAACAAGTTCTTGGCTTCACCCCAAATTCCCGTTCAATAAAACGCGTACCAAATAAAAGCTGACGTGTAAACGATTCGCCAGAAATTAGGTTGCAATCAGGTTCTACCCACATGCCCCCTATGACCTCCCAACGCCCTTCTTTCACCCGTTCTTTCACCTGTGCATAAATCTCAGGGAAATGTTTTTTCATTTCCTTGTACATGGCAGGTTGACTTTGAGAAAAAATAAAGTTCGGAAATTCCTCCATTAGTCTTAACATAGAAGCATGTGTGCGTCCCAATTTGCGAATAAATTCACGATAAGGCCACAAAAATACAATATCTAAATGTGAGTTTCCAATTAAATGAAGCTTTCCACTCTTTTGATAGACCCCAGACTCAAACACTTTTTCTTTGATTATCTTTTGCCCGATACGTGCCTTTTGCTTATACAACTCCAAATCTGTTATATATGGATCAATATATTGGATTGATTCATTAATAACAGCGCCCAAATACGCATACAAGCCTTGATCAATGTCAGGCATAAAAATTGCATTGAACAATGCCTTATAATCCCAATAAATTTCTTCCATCTCAGTATCCACTACGGCTAAATTAGAGCATTCCAATCGCTTAATTTCAGACTCCCCAAAATGCCACATATAGTACGATTCAACTGACAGCTCATACACCTCATCACCATTGGCGCAATGGGTCAACGGAACAATATTGCGAAACGGATCCATCCCTTGATAGGGTGTCCCGTTGATCGTTAACAATGAGTCTCCGCCAAGATATAACTGAAGTACAACCTTTTTTCCTTTCATACTAGGGGGTATTTCCACCGTTTGCGTAAAAAAACAACTTACATCATTACCTCCCCATGTTTCGCCTACTTTAATAGGCACAAAGTCTGGGTCGATATAATCATATTCCCCCACCTCTCGATAATAGGCTTGTCTCATAAGCCATTCATCAGCGGGTGTAATATCTAAATATATTTTTTCTTTTAAATCCTTGAGCTTCAGTTCTGCTTGTTCTTCAAAGGTAAATACCCTACGTTGTTTGCCTTTTACCTCTTCACGCCACCTGCCTAAGATTTCCTCTATGCCTTTCGTTGATGGAACAATATGTTTTTTATCGTTTTTCAAACTAATTCCTCCTCTGTTGATTTATAATACTAATTCCAATTTAAAATGTTGTAAACGTTTTT
>JACMMQ010000086.1 GCA_014378955.1 Clostridia bacterium | reverse complement strand
CACGATGGATAGCTTGTGCTTCCCTAATGGTTGGTTGATATGTACCCCCATAGTGGACTTTCCCCACCAAGTTAAGTGCCATGCTCGGCACACAAAAAATGGTTTCTATCGTGAAATAGAAACCATCTTCAATTTTTTATATAATAGCCGTACACCCAATGTTGAATGGCTATCCTACGCGATGCATATGCAGTTAACTCAAAGTAGGCACCCTTGCGGCACACGCACCCTGGTACTTATCGCTGCTTCGTTCCCGACCTGACGAGGTTCACACCTGATACGTTGCACAAGACCCACTTCTCATCATCACTTACATAAGCCAGACCGTAAAATAGACCACCCGAAAAAGGGAATTCATCCTTGCTATAGCGGGTTGCAAGTACAGGGCACCGCTGCCTCCCCGACTAGTACGACTAAAGTCTATTATACGCAGAAAGACTGAATATAATGTTGGCAAATTATGGTAGGTTCCGAGTTTCTATTATACTATAAAACGTTTTATAATACAAGTGTAAATTATTGTTAAAAACTATTCCCCAGATTTTTTAGGCGCTGGATAGGTCACACCAAAGGTATCCACCGTTACTTTTTTCATGGTTTGTGGTTTGAGTGGCTTGTCGCTTTGGTCACGCTGTACTCCCACGATTTTGTCCACTACCTTCAAGCTTTCTTCGTCTAACACCTTGCCAAACGCTGCATACTGACCGTCAAGCGAAGGATATTCTTTTGCCATGACAAAAAATTGCGAACCGCCTGAATTAGGATTGCCCGAACGTGCCATGGACAATACGCCACGGGTGTGCTTCAAATCATTTTTAAAGCCGTTGCCCGAAAACTCGCCAGGAATAGAATAGCCTGGACCACCCATGCCTGTGCCTTGTGGGTCGCCGCCTTGAATCATAAAGCCTGGGATAACACGATGGAAAATAACGCCATCATATTTTTTTGCTTGAATGAGTGAAATGTAGTTGGCTACGGTATTAGGCGCAATGTTTGGATATAACTCCGCCTTGATCATGCCGCCATCTTCCATTTCGATTGTAACCACTGGATTTTTTACGGTTGTTGGGTTGGTTGTACCTTCCACCTTTGTCGTTTCTGTCGGTGCTGGTGACGCTACCGGCGTCTGTGTTTCTGGTCCCTTGTCTGTACAGCCTGTTGTAAAAATTGACATCATAATGCACACCACCATCGTTAATTGTTGTATTGCTTGCATGTTTTCTCACCTCATACAATTTATATGTTTGTAATTATACCCCATAGTTGACTGTTTGTCTATGTTATTTTTATCATTTTTTCACTCATTTTTTCACTTGTGCACTAAAAACCCCTTATTCCAAAGAATAGGGGTTAAATGAATATTTAATTCGTTGGACGTTTGAAGCCGCCGCCACGCTTGGACTCTATATTGCGCTTGATGTCTTGCATTCTCTCGTCGCTGTCTTGCTTGAACTTGTTCATTTTGTCTTCAAAGGAAAGAGAGGGTGCTTGACGGGCACTGCTCCAATCAACATCCGCTGGTGGACGCTTTTTTATAATTGGGCGTGTCGGGTTAACGATTGCTTTTTTAATAGACAAACTGATTTTACCAGTTGGGTCTATTGAAAGCACCTTGACCTTCACAATTTGTTCTTCTTTTAAATGGTCTCGGATGTTTTCAACGTACTCTGAAGATACCTCTGAAATGTGAATGAGCCCCGTTTGCTTTTCATTCAGACGTACGAAAGCACCAAAATTTGTAATCCCTGTGATTTTACCTTCTACTATGTTCCCGACTTCCAACTGCATATAAAAATGACTCCTCCTACAAAATTTGAAAGAAATTACGCATTATCCCATCCTACTATTTAGCGTTTCACCTTGCGAAAATAATGTTCTATTATACGCAATTGTTCAAAGAAACAAGAAATAATTGTAGTAAGTTTAAGCGAATTTGTATCACTTTCCATTATAATATATTCCTGACATGAAGTCAATAAAAATTCTCTATTGTTTTGAACTATCAATAAAAACTTTTTCACCCGGCTTGACCAAACCCAGTTTTTCCCTTGCAAGCTGTTCTTTATTTTCAGGTGATTGCGCCATTTTGGCTTGACTATCTATGCTTTTCATATCAATCTCAAGCTGCTTGGCTTTTTCCTCTAACGCGCTTAACTGCTTGGCTTGGTTGTTCAAGGTAAATTGTTGCTGTACCACAATCACCGATGCATACAACAGCACCACGATAACACCTGTACAAAGCAGTATAAATTTCGTTTGATGTTTAGACCTACGCTTTTCCAACGGACTCACCTTCATTCGTATTCGCTTATGTATATATGGTTTATATTCGCCATCAACTTGGGATTTCCTGCTGATTTTGTAATTTTTTTCTAAAAATTTTTATTTTCTTAAGAGATGTGCCTATTTTTTTGCATGCATGACCGAGTATGACCATACTTTTCCATATAATTTTCAATGGGTAACTTATAATCATGCATAAAAATCGTACGATGCATGCGAGCATCTGAAGCATCTTTGTTAAAATCATTAGCACAAAACCGCTTAACAGCAGGTGGTATAAAAGTCCCCCTAGGAAAATACCGAGAAATTCATACGCCCGATATTCACCATCATTGCTCAAGCCAATGAGCACAAACATCAAACACGCTGAAATTACCCAAAACATCAAATCGTGTACCATGACCACACGTGTGGAGGAACGCCTGACTTTTCGCAATGCACGAAAAAAATCAAACAGTATACCTAAAATGCCTCCGCCGACGCACGACCATAAAAATATCGTGGTTTGCCCTGCAATTGATATGCCCATAGTCCACCTACTTAAATAGGCGGGAGAAAAAGCCCGTCCCTTTCACTTTTCCACCATAGCCATCTTGGTAATTGAAGGCGTGAATAAGCCCCTCAATCATCACCTCGCCACTTTCGACATTCAGACGATTCATTTTGAGCCCTTCACCCTTGACGAACAAAGCCCCCAAATCGGTATGAATAATCACACTGTCCTCGTTGAAGCTCTCAACATCCAGCACGCCTGAAATGCTTATCTTCTCACGATTTTCTATGATTAAATTTTGCGAAATGGTTTTAGTTACAGCTTTTGGCATTTTTTTATCGTCATACATGCGGTTGTCCCCCTTACTATAATTGTATCTTTATACAAATATATGCAAGAGAATACATTTTATGCTATTGTTGCATTTCATAAAGCATGGAAACATCGCCCTTTGGCACATGTTCTGCAATCATTAGCACCTTGACCTTGACCGATTTTTCCCCAAATTGGATTTCGATAACATCGTCCACCTTGACATCCGTCCCAGGCTTCGCTGGCTTTGTGTTAATTTTCACACGCCCACCGTCGCACGCCTCTTGGGCAATTGTACGACGCTTAATAAGGCGTGACACCTTTAAATATTTATCAATTCTCAAAATTTTCACCTCACATCAAACTTGTTGTTAATTGCAACGAAAAAAAGCAGACAGTGCTTGCTTCTTTTTTATTCCCATATTTCTAAATATTTACCCGATTTATTTAAAAGGAATGATACAAACATAAACAGCCAATCAAAATACCAAATAAACCCTATAATGCATAAGAGACTAACCACCGATACAGCATTGCCAGCCTTGCCATAAGCTGTATCAACATATTCTAGCTTGATTTCATGCAAGCCCTTAGGCAATTTCAAAAGCATCAAATTTTCATAATTGTATAGCTTGACAGGGCTGCCATCTACCGTTGCTTGCCAACGTGGCGTGTAGGTCACCGAGATGACCATGTCCTCAGCCTTATCATTTTGATATTGAATGGTTGCGCCATTGTCCACCCATTTGTGTGAAATAATGGGGAAATTCACCACATCGATGCTTTTGTTGACGCTTTCCTTATCCATCACTGCTTGCAGTGTATCTCTTATTAAGGTATCCCGTTCACTCATAAATGGTTGCACGCCCACCAAGCCCCACGCCCTGATCACACCCGAGGTGAGCTTTTGGCTCAACGAGCAACCCACAAAGTATATCTTGCGATTGTCTATAATTTTTGCACCAATCGCTTGGTATCTAAAGGGGTTATCCTTTTGCTTGACGGTATAATACACCTCATCTAATCCTGTAAAGGCATGGCTGTAGCTGCCTTCGTAAAATGGTATTGCTTGATATTTGGCCTGCATCAACACATTTTCATTTTTAACAAGCGCGTCTGAACTGCCTATTTGCACGTCATACGGCATCACGCCAAACAGAGAGCGGTTGTTCACGTTGCCAAGCTCTATGATAATGGTTTTACCCTTAGCGGATAGCTCCCTCACACGTTGTTCAAATTTTTTCATGTCCTTGATTTCAGGCTCTGCAAAATAGATAAGCTTAAAGCTGTCCAGTATTTCATCGGGATAATCCTCAAGCTTTGCACTGTCACCAGTTGCAAACCATGGAAAATTCATCTCAACCACTGGCGCAGACTTGCCAATGACAAAAGCTTCACCCGTTTTTTTCCAATAATAGGAGGATTCTCGGCTGTTAAATAATATGGGTGTACTGCCCGCTACATCAATATATTGATAGCCATAGCGATCCAGTGCTTTTAACAAACTTATATAATTTGAACCAACAATCAACGAGCGTACATTCCACTGTAGCATTTTTTTAACTACATACGATTCACATTTTGCACTAAGCGCAATTCCAAAAGCCCACAACGCACGGTTATGTGGTGTCCCCTCAATATTCCAGCCGTCTGCCGTATTGTAGTTATATAGTTCGGGAAAATAGGTGTACGTGGAGGTAATGGGTGTAATCCACGTGTGCCGCCCTTTGTCATACGCTTGCTTATCAACATCCGGTAGTTTTTGGAACAATTCCGTTAAGGGTGTGTTATCGTTTACTTGAAAATGCAAAGTACCTGGGTCAATATCTATAAAAATAATGGTAAAGATGGCTAGCACGAAAACCGCTGCAAGTACTTTTGATTTAAAATTACGCATCATGCTTTTTAAAAAATACACCACTAATATAGGTGAACAGCATGCAGTTAACGATAAAATACGTCCCGGTACAAGCGTCTTATACGCAGGGAAATATTTGAAAAACGGCAAATTCTGACCAAATGAAAACACGGTGGTAAAAATAAGCAAGGCAAAAACATATAATATAGCGGTGACCGAAACGCCACGGTTATCTATTTTGCGTACATTCTTTCTGGTCATATATAAGTAAATGCCCGATGCACAGCCCACCAAAATACAACTCAAGCTAGAATAAGAGATACCAGATGCACGCTTGAGCGAATTGAACCATTGAAAGTTTGCAGTATAGGCTAACGTTGCTTCCTCTAGTAGATATGGGATGGTGGGATTTTCAAACTTTGTAACCCCTGTCATCCACCAAAAACCGGCTAAGCCTACCCCTAGCCCCAATGCGGCCAGCCAGCTTAAAAAGGACAGCGTCTCCATCTTTTTGTAAATTAAAAACGGAAATGCAACAAGCGCAAAGCACATGCACACCATAAACATGTGCATTGGATGGCTAATAACCATAATAAACGAGGTCGCACATAGCATCATCCACAACCCCTTCGTGGGCTTATGAAAATAGGCAACCGTAAAGTACAAAAGCCACGGCGTGAGCGCATAAATAGGACCTTGCGCCAAAACGCCTGAAAGCATGAGCGATATCAACAAATAGGGCTGAAGCGCATATAAAAAGCCACCCAAAATCCCTACCCAGCGACCAATAAAGCGATAGCAAAAGTACCATACGCCCATAGATCCCACAAATAATAGAAGGATGTTTGAATAGGTAAAGGTATGTAGGACGTTATTTGTAAAAACTTGAAATACAGCTAATAACACATACGAGAACGGCGGATAATATTGCGTGACCGTAGACCCGACGTACCAGTTGGAATACCACGACGGCCACTGCCACTGCTTCCACGATTCCGCTAAAAATCGAATTTTTGTCAAATGCCCCAATCCATCGACGGTATGCGGGTAATAGCTGTCGGGCGCCGAAAGCGGCACGAACATCGCATAAATCATTGTAACCAGCATTACAAATGCGGCGATCGATAGTTCTATAAAAAATAGCTTGCGTTGCTTTTTGTTTTTTTCAACCGTGATTGAATCTATCGCAATCGCCCCCTTTTGTTCGTTATACCTTCATTGTACCTATAAATGGCACGTAGGTCAATGGTTTTTGTTGCATCTCCTTATTTTATTAGCAAACCAAAAGCTTTACTAATCAATTTTCCTGTTATTCGCTTGAAGAAATGAATGCGTACATTGGGCAGATAAAATTCACACCGCTTATCCAGCCAGCCTTTTTCTTGCCAGTACATTTTGTCGGCGTTATCTGCTTCATAGGTCAAAGCCAAAAGCTGGCTGACACGAAACATCATGACCTGAAACATAGAGGGTGTATGTATTTTTTGTGAAGCAATGTCGTTATAAAAAAGCTTCGCTTTTTGCGTGATTGCCTGCATTGCCTTCGTACGGTTGCTGGGCTTCATGCCTTCCCAATCAATGGACAGCATTTTGACACCCACGGCATACACGCGGTTGATGCCCCAAAAGGACAGGTTTTCCTTCATATAGCGTATGACATTTTTTGTGCCTGCACCTGCTGTGGTGGTGATCACCAATGCTTTTTGTGTAAATAGGCGTGGGCGATGGTTCATATAATTGTACGCCATGTGCTCTAAAAAGGACTTCATTGCAGCGGATATGTGCATCACGTACACAGGGGTGGTAAAAATCAAGCCGTCTGCCGCATTAATGGCTTGCACAATCGGGAGCATCAGGTGCGCATGTGGACATTTTTGTTCACTGTGCAGAATGCAAGCAAAGCAACCCTTGCAAAACGCCGGCATGTCATTTGGCAGGAAAAACTCCTTCAATGAAAAATCGCCAAGCTTTTTCATTTCATCCAAGCAAAAATGTGCGGCTTGATAGGTGTTGCCCTTCCTCGGGCTGCCATGCATTACAACAATGTTCATAATCAACCCTTCTTTCAATGATTTTACTCTATTGGACACGAACACCGTGGGCGCTGCCCACACCCGCCCCTTTTTTGAAAAAAAGGGGGCAAAAAACTTTAGTAGAGGGATTTTATAATCAAAGTT
>JACMMQ010000085.1 GCA_014378955.1 Clostridia bacterium | reverse complement strand
GTTACTTTCTTTTTACGATAGAAAAAGAAAGTAAGGTTTGGTTTTAAAAGTTCTCTTGCGTTTGTAATAGCGGTGAAGCGGTGAGCATTGTGACACTTTCTGTTGTGTTGCTCTCTTTTGGTAGCTTGAGTGGCAGCTCGCCAAAAATATCTGAAATGACCTGTTGAATGTCCGAAACCGCTCGCACTTCGATGTCAATGTGTTCAAAAATGGCTTGCTTGTTTTCCTTTGGAATGTAAACAATCTTTGCGCCTGCGTCCTTTGCCGCTTCAATTTTTGCAGGCACACCACCCACAGGCTTGACCTTTCCATGGATAGAGATTTCGCCCGTCATCGCAATTTGAGCAGGCACAGGTTTTTGCATGATGGCTGAAAAAACAGCAGTAAAGATTGCAATCCCAGCCGATGGTCCATCCACAGGCATACCCCCTGGGAAGTTGATGTGCAGGTCATAACAGCTAGTATCAATGCCAAAATCTCGCCACATAACCGTGAGCATATTTTGCACCGATGCTCTTGCGGTACTGTTGCGTTTGAGCTTTTGACCACGGTTGCTCGTTTCCTCTTGCTCAATAATCCCTGTTACAGAAAGCTTGCCAATCCCACCAATGGCTTTGTTGGCGGTCACCTCTATTTCCATCACAACACCTTGACTTTTCCCATACACTGCTAAACCATTTACCAAGCCAATTTGAGGGGTTTTGCCCACCCTATTTTCAATGCGTGGACAGTGCTTGCCAAAGCCAATCACCCATTCGATATCCTCTACGGTAATCACACGTCTTTTCTCAATACATGCCAAGCTACCTGCAATTTGTACGATATTCACCGCATCACGCCCGTTAGAGGCGTATTGCGCCACCAATTCATCCACACCCTCGCTTAAATCAAAAGCACCCTTGATGGCGGCATTTTTGGTGATTGCTATTACCTCATTGGCTGTGAGCGGTCTAAAATAAATCTCAATGCAACGAGAACGTAGTGCAGGCGAAATGTCCTCTGGGCTACGTGTGGTCGCACCCACCAACCGAAAATCCGCTGGTAAGCCATTGGTGAAAATATCGTGAATGTGTATCGGAATGTTGCGGTCACCCTTTTGATAATAAGCACTTTCAAGCATGACCTTGCGATCCTCTAGCACCTTTAATAGCTTGTTCATTTGAATGGGGTGTAGCTCGCCAATTTCATCTAAAAACAGCACGCCGCCATGCGCCTTGGTTACCGCTCCGGGCTTTGGCTGTGGAATGCCTGCATTGCCGTATGAGCCTGCACCTTGGTATATCGGGTCATGCACTGAGCCAATGAGCGGATCGGCGATATTTCGCTCATCAAAGCGTAGGGTGGTTGCATCCATCTCGATAAATTTCGCCTTGTCTGAAAAAGGTGACATCGTGGTTTTTTTGGCTTCCTCTAAAATAATACGTGCGGCGGCGGTTTTGCCAATCCCAGGAGGGCCATATATTAACACATGCTGTGGGTTAGGTCCACACAAGGCGGCACGCAAAGCCCTGATGCCTTCCTCCTGCCCTACGATGTCCTTCATTTCCTTTGGTCTTGTCTTTTCTGACAGCGGTTCAGTGAGCTTTATTTCACGCAAGTGGCGTAGCTTTTCAACCTCAAACATTGAATCACGGTTGACCTCGCCCTTGTTACCATTTTGCTTTTTGAGCTGAGATAAAAAATACATCCCGATGACCACTGAAAAGAAAAATTGTATCACGCCCATTATGATTAAAATCATGTGCTTGTGCCTCCTTAAATTCTATATACCTTATTATGGGTATTGTAGAATTGAAATATGCACTGGATGGCACAATATAAAAAGTGGGCTTTGCCCACGCCCACCCCTTTTTTGAAAAAAAGGGGGCAAAAAACTTTAGTGAGGGGTTTTTTAATAAAGTTTTAATCAATTTTTTTCAAAAAATTGCGGGGTCAAGGGGTGGAACCCTTGTCGTTGTCCGCAGACGGCGAAATCTTAACACTACAAGAGTATTTTTCTTTGTTACTTTCTTTTTGCGATAGTAAAAGATAGTAAGGTCTTATTTTATCAAAAGTCGGAATACTCTATACTATAAAAAGCACGATTGGAAAATTTCACCCAATCGTGCTTTGTTTTATTCGTCTATAACTTTAATTGTGTCTTAAACCGTTCAACAGCCTCTAAGGTGTTTTCACGATTGCCAAAGGCGGTTAATCTAAAATACCCTTCGCCGCTTGGTCCAAATCCCACACCTGGGGTACCGACGATATTGATGTCATTTAGCAGCTTGTCGAAAAACGCCCATGAGTCCATGCCATTTGGCGTTTTGAGCCAAATATATGGTGCATTGACGCCACCGAATACTTGCAAGCCAAGGGACTTTATGCCTTCTCTGATAATGCCTGCATTGGTCATGTAATAATCCACTGTTTCCTTGATTTGTGCTTGCCCAGCCTCGGTGTACACCGCTTGTGCACCCTTTTGGATAATGTATGAGCAACCGTTGAATTTTGTCGTTTGTCTTCTATTCCACAGCTGATTGAGCGATATTTTTCGACCGTCCTTTGTGGATGCCATCACGGTTTTTGGCACGACTGTATAGGCACAACGCGTGCCTGTAAAGCCTGCTGTTTTGGAAAAGCTTCTAAATTCTATCGCTACTTCCTTCGCACCCTCTACCTCATAAATGCTGTGTGGCACGTTGTCCTCTTGAATAAATGCTTCATATGCAGAATCGTACAAAATAATTGCTTCATTGGCACGTGCATAGTCCACCCACTTTTTGAGCTCATCCTTTGGAATGGTGGTGCCAGTTGGATTATTCGGAAAGCACAGATAAATGATGTCCACCTTGGTGGT